>JADLBG010000374.1 GCA_020847895.1 Bryobacterales bacterium | reverse complement strand
GCTTGATCCCCGCTGGTATCAGGCGGCGGCGCGATTCGTGGAACTGGGCTTCTTCCACATTCTTGACGGAACCGATCATCTGCTGTTCCTGCTGTGCCTGGTGATCCCGTTTCGCCGCTTCCGGCCGCTGGTGTGGGTGATTACCGCCTTCACCCTGGCCCACTCCTTCACGCTGATTGGATCGGCTTATAATCTCGCTCCGGACGCGCTCTGGTTTCCACCGCTGGTGGAAACACTCATCGCGGCCTCCATTGTGTACATGGCTCTCGAGAACATCGCCGGCGGGATCACCATGCGGCGACGCTGGATCATGGCCTTCGGCTTTGGTCTTGTACATGGATTCGGCTTTTCCTTTGCCCTCAAGGAATCGCTACAGTTCGCCGGGAGCCATCTGCTGACCTCACTGGTTTCCTTCAACATCGGCGTCGAGATCGGGCAAATGCTGGTGCTGGCGCTTTGCATACCGCTTTTGGAACTTCTGTTTCGTTTCGCCGTTGCCGAACGGATGGGCAGCATCATTCTCTCGGCCCTGGTGGCACACACCGCATGGCACTGGATGACCGAACGCGCCGGTCGCCTGCGCCGGTTCTCCTTCGAGTGGCCGCAGGCCGATGCGGCGCTTCTCGCCGTGGCCATGCGCTGGACGATGTGGCTTCTTATCGCCGGCGGGGCCTTGTGGTTGCTCATCCGCTTGATCCGCCACCGCGCCTCCAGAGGCGGGCAAAGCGATGCCGTCGAAATGGGATGAACCATCCGAACCATCCGGTGTCCCTTCTCCGGAAGGCCGGATATACACCTTCGGCGCGATTCTCCTGTTTCAAAACCCACATTAAACTGGAGATAAAGTTGCAGATATGGCTCGCTTTCCTCTCCTCGAGGAGTTCAGGGGCGAAGACGAAAGGAGTTGACTGATGCTTCGACGAAGTGTACCAGGAAAAAGTTTGGCTGTAGGGACGTCGCTGCTGCTGTCGGGTTTCTTATTTCTCGCGCAAGGCAAGACCTCCGGTAAGACGGAGGGTGAGAAATTCCAAGCTCAGACCCGGTTTCAGAGTATTTGCCAGGACGCCTCCAACGTTCAGGCCGTTGCCGCCCGCCTCACAAAGTTGACGCGGGATTCCAGCACGAAATGGGCCGATTACGACAAGAAGTGGAACGAGATCAAGCCTTCGGTGGAAGACATGAGCATGAAGCTCGCCGAGATCGACGCCATGAAGTCTTCGTTGTCGCCATCCGAGATGAAAGCCCTTGGCAAGAGCATGGTGCTCATCAAGGACATCAAGGGAAACACCCAAGAGATCCGAATGCAGTTGGACAACTCGCGCAATCAATTGAATGAGCCGCTGATCCGCAGCTTTTCGCGCAACATGATGCAAAAATCGGAGACTCTCGAGAAGTTGACGGCCAAGGCAAGTAAGACTTCCTAAGGCGGGTTCACGCTCAGCCGGCAATCCTGTTGGGCTACGATGGCGGAGAGAGGAGAACACCGCCGTAAGTTGATGCGTTCCGCCTGTTCCATTCGCGTTCGCGGCATTGTGCAAGGGGTTGGATTTCGCCCCTTTGTGTTCCGCCTCGCGCGAGCGCGATCCCTGGCCGGCTGGGTGCTCAACGGACCGCAGGGCGTTGAGATCCACGTCGAGGGCGCTGAAGCAGAGTTGGGCGAATTCATCCGCGAGGTGGAAACACAGGCGCCTCCCGCAGCCAAGGTGGCGAGCATTGAAGTAATGCGCGCCGAAGCACAGGGGCTGCGGGAGTTCACCATTCACGAAAGTTCACGGGCAGCGCGCCCCACCGTTCGCATCTCGCCCGATCTTCCCGTCTGCGAAGCATGCCTCAAAGAGATGTTTTCCACCGGCCAGCCTCGATCCGGCTATCCCTATATCAACTGCACCAACTGCGGCCCGCGCTACACCGTGATCGAGCGGCTTCCCTACGATCGCCCGAATACGTCCATGAGCCCCTGGCCGATGGACTCCTACTGCTCGGCACAATATCAGGATCCTTCCGACCGCCGTTTCCACGCACAACCAATTGCCTGCCATCTCTGCGGGCCGCACTACTATTTTTCGCGCGGGAGCGAGGTCATCAGAGAGGAAGGAGCCGCCATCGACGCCGCCGCCCGGCTGCTGTGCGAAGGTTCGATCATCGCCGTCAAGGGGATCGGCGGATACCATCTGGCGTGCGATGCGGGGAATACGCAGGCCGTACGGGGGCTGAGGAGGCGCAAGTATCGTAAGGAAAAGCCCTTCGCCCTCATGGCCCGGGATTTGACAGCGGCAAAGAAGCTGGTGCGGCTTGCTCCGGAAGCGGAATTGCTCCTCGAATCCGCGGGGCGTCCCATCGTATTGGCTCCGGCATCCGTGGAACTCCCTGATGTCGCGCCGGACAGCGACGAACTGGGAGTCATGCTTCCGTACACGCCGTTGCAGCATTTGCTCTTCGCGAACGGAGCACCCGAAGTGTTGGTGATGACCAGCGCAAACCGTTCGAGTGAACCCATCGCCTACCGCGACGAGGAGGCGCTCGAAACATTGAACGGCATTGCGGACGGCTTCCTCATCGGAGAACGGCCAATCGTCCGCCGTGTGGACGATTCCGTCGTCCGGCAAAGCCCCTTCGGCCCCGTCATTCTCCGCCGCGGCCGTGGCTACGCGCCCTCCGCGGTGGCAAGTCTGCCGGCACGGCGCCCCATTCTCGCCGCCGGCGCCGACCTGAAAAACTCCGTTACGCTCGTCGTCGAAGGGCAGGCATTCGTCAGCCAGCACATCGGCGACCTCGATCATTACGAATGCCTGCAAGCATTCGAAGAAACCATCCGCGATCTCGTGTCGATGTATGAAGCCGGCTGGGGAAACCTCACCATAGCCCATGACTTGCATCCGGAGTATTTCTCCACGGCAGCCGCGTCGCGCCTGAACGGATTGAATACGGTTGCCGTGCAGCATCATCGCGCGCACATCGCCAGCGTCCTTGCCGAACGAGGAGAACTCGACAAGCACGTGCTGGGCGTGGCTTTCGACGGCACGGGCTACGGCGACGACGGCACAGTCTGGGGCGGCGAGTTCTTTGCGGGAAGCGTCGCTTCCGGATTCGAGCGTGTCGCGCATCTGCGCCCGGCAATGCTCCCGGGTGGCGACGCCGCCGCGCGTTTCCCGGTTCAGGCGGCGGCGGGATTCCTCACCGCGATCGAGGACCTGCCGGACCTCGGCGCTGCTCCGTTTCAATTCCCTTCCCGCTTCGCTCATTCCGTCGCGCTGGTCCGGAAAGGATTCCGCTCGTTCCCGACAACTTCGATGGGACGGCTGTTCGATACGGCCGCAGCCATGCTCGGCTTCACGCGCGAATCCACGTTCGAAGGCCAGGCCGCCATGTGGCTGGAGCATCTTGCGCGCGGAGCGGGCACGGAAGCGCAATATCCGTTCCCGTTCGACGGGAGCCAATTGGATTTCCGTCCGCTGCTTAGGGCCATCCTGCAAGACCGCCTGAGCGGACGCCCTCCCGCTCCGATTGCGCGCGCTTTCCAAAGAGCGATTGCGCAGGGCCTGTGCGATGCCGCCATGGCTTTATGCGCGGCCCGCAAACTCGATACCGTGGTTCTTTCGGGAGGCGTCTTTCAAAACAATCTTCTGCTCGAAGACATTCGCGAAATTCTGAGCGGCGAACCTCTCGAAGTATGGATCAACCACGCGGTTCCACCCAATGACGGAGGAATCAGCCTGGGGCAGGCCGCGATGGCTGCCATGGCCTCCAAATGAGGCAGGCCAGCCCGCACGCCCGACGCGCACAAACAAGAATCCGATGGTCGATTTCGCCGACGCGCCGATATGATACTTGCCGGGAGGAGCGGAAGCGGGCTCGCGGGGCCGGAATGATTGTGGTTCAAAACGTGCCTCGCCGTGGTGTTCAGTTAAACCAAGGCGCCGGGACGTTCCTCATAGGCCTTTTGTTAAGCTTGTAGCGAATCTTTATGAGCACGCGGCTCGCACACCGCAATCGAGTTGTGTTCACCGTCGTGGAATACAACCCGCCTCCTTCAGGGCGCCGCCCCAATCGCTTGAAGCCTCTCTGGGGGCATTTTCCGGTTTTCGCCGCACTGTCGTTCGTCTGGCTCCAGGGGATTGTCTTTTCCCAAACCGCCGCCCGCGGCAAGGCGAGGCCCACCACCGGAAAAGAGATCTTCCTCGCCACCTGCGCCGGCTGCCATGGTCCGGACGGAAAGGGAATGCCAAAGGAAACGCTTGGTTTCGAACCCCCAAAAACGTTCCCCGATTTCACCGATTGCAGCTCCACCACGCGTGAGCCTGACGAGGATTGGAAGGCGATCATCCACTACGGAGGTCCGGCAAGGGGATTTTCCGAAATCATGCCATCCTTCACGGAACTGCTGACCAACGAAGAGATCGCAAAGGTGGTGGAACACTTGAGAAGCTTCTGCGCCGAGCGCGCCTGGCCGCGGGGAGAACTCAATCTTCCCCGCGCGCTGGTCACTGAAAAAGCCTTCCCCGAGGATGAAGCGGTGGTGCAGACAAACATCGCCACCAAGAGCGGTTACGGAGCATCCAACCTGCTGGTTTACGAGCGCCGGTTCGGGTTGGGAAACCAGTTCGAAGTCGACGTTCCCTTTGAGTATTCCCACGAACCCGGCCATGCCTGGCTGGGTGGGATTGGGGACGTGACCCTCGGTTACAAGCGGCTGGTTGCCGGCAGTGTTCACACCGGCTCCATCTTCAGCGTCTCCGGCGAGGCCACCCTGCCCACCGGCAACAGAGCGAGAGGTTTCGGAACCGGGTCCACTGTATTTGAGGGCTTCGGCGCGTTCGGTCAAATGCTCCCCAGGCATTCTTTCGTGCAGTTCCAGAGCGGTGTCGAAGTGCCGGTGCGAAACGACGTGGCGAAGGCGGTGTTCGCGCGCACCGCGCTCGGCACTACCTTGACGCAAGGCCATCTCGGCCGCCTCTGGACTCCGATGATCGAGTTCGTTGCGGATCGCGATCTGGCAACTGGAGAGAAGACGAACTGGGATGTGGTCCCCGAAATCCAGGTGACGCTGAGCAAGCGCCAGCACATCCGCGCCAATTTCGGCGTTTCCATTCCCGCCAACAACACCGCCACGCGCTCCCCGCAGGTGATGTTCTATCTCCTCTGGGATTGGTTTGACGGCGGACTGCGGGAAGGATGGAGGTAGCGCGATGCGAGCCCGCCACTCTCACTGCCGCCTCCTGTTTGCAGCGCTGCTGCTGGCCTCGCTTTGCGCCGCCAGGGATCTTCGCAAAGCGGCCGGTCATCTTTTCCAGACATCGGACCGTTGCATGGCCTGTCACAACGGCCTTGCCACATCTTCCGGCGAAGACATCTCCATCGGCTTCGACTGGCGGCCCACGATAATGGCGAATTCCTCTCGCGATCCGTACTGGCAATCCGGCGTGCGGCGTGAAATTACAGACCATCCGGAATCACGCGCCGCCATCGAAGACGAGTGTTCCATCTGCCACATGCCGATGGCGCGCTACCAATCGAAGCAACTCGGCCGGGAGGGAGAAATTTTCGCGCATCTCCCCTTCGACCCCACGAAGCCCGGTGACCGCCTCGCGGAGGACGGCGTATCGTGCTCCCTGTGCCATCAGATCGGCAACAGCAACTTCGGTAAACGCGAGAGCTTCGTCGGGGGATTTGTCCTCGATGGGCCCAACGCCGATGGCCAGCGCGTGGAATATGGTCCCTTTGAGATCGATAAGGGACACACGCGGGTGATGAGAACCTCCACCGGCGGCTTCCGCCCCACGGAGGCAAGGCACATCCGTCAATCGGAGTTGTGCGCCACCTGCCATACCCTCTACACGAAAGCGCTCGGCCCCGGAGGCAAGGTCATCGGCGAATTGCCGGAGCAGGTCCCCTATCAGGAATGGCTGCACAGCGATTACCGCGAAAAGCAAAGCTGCCAGGCCTGCCACATGCCGGTGGTGCCGGAAGCTGTCCGCATCACGAACGTGTTGGGGGAACCTCGGCACGGGATGTCGCGGCATGTATTTGTGGGCGGCAATTTCTTCATCCTCGGCATCCTCAACCGGTATCGCAATGAATTGAGTGTGGGCGCCGAGCCCCAGGAACTCAGCGCGGCCGTCGAACGTACAACCGCTTTTCTCCAATCGCAGACCGCCCGTGTTGCCATCGGCCATGCCGAAGTCCACGACGGCCGTCTGCTGGCGGATGTCTCCGTTGAAAACCTTGGCGGACACAAACTGCCTACCGCCTACCCGTCGCGCCGCGTCTGGCTGCATTTCGTTGTACGCGACCACAACCACCGCCCTGTCTTCGAGTCGGGGGCGCTGACTCCCCAGGGTTCGATCGTAGGGAACGCAAACGATGCGGACCCCGGCAAGTACGAACCCCACTACACGGAAATCACCGCCGGCGATCAGGTT
>JADLBG010000373.1 GCA_020847895.1 Bryobacterales bacterium | reverse complement strand
TGCGTGGACAACCCCGTCCACACCACGTCGGAAAAGTACATCGACACATGGTTGAACACGCCGCAGCGCACGCGCGCATCATGCGCCGCGGTGATGAACGCCATGCACGACCCCAAACTCGTACCCAATATCGACAGCCTCGTGTACCCTTGCCGCTCCAGCCACGTCAGGCATGCGCGCACATCAATCACTGACTGCCGCGAGGCGTGGATCGTCCGTCCGATGTTCGACGATACATGATAATCGGCTCGCTCCAACTCCGCCGGCATCCGCCGGTCATGGTACGCCATGCTCATCCGCAAGGCTGATATACCGAACTGGTTCAGCAGTTTACACAGCCCCAGGTGGCCTCCCGCATCGGAATTCCATTGTGGCAGCACCACCACCGCCCGTCCCCGGTGCTTCGCCGCTGGAAAGTAGATGCCATGAACCGTATTGTTTTCCGGATACGGCGTCCGCACCGCGCTGGTGAACGTGAGGTGGTCCCCCTCCAATCGGTAATCTTCGGGCGTGGGAGCGGAGAAGAAGCTGTGGGAATCCGCAACCGCCTGCTCCACGAATTCCTGCATTGCTTGTGGCGCGTTACCGTTCGGCGGAGGATGCAGGAACCATTCCGCACCCCAGTCGAATGGCCGCACTACGCGGTTGCTGTCCTTCGTGGCCAGGTCGAATTCCCAGCGGTCAATCCATTTGGCGTAACTGAACATCGTTTGTGCAGTGAGAAACCGTCAGTGTAGCGCAAAACAGACCCCCAAGAAAAAACCCGGTACCGTGCCGGTACCGGGCAAGGAGAACCGTTCAGCCGGAGGCAACTGCCACCACCGAAGCGGAGAATACCTCTATCAACCCTGCTCCTGTTGCTGCAATTTCGTAACCGCTTGCAACTGGTTGATTCCCCATTCCCCTATCCACCCCCCTTTTGGATTTCCGTATTCCTTCCCCGCCCCCGTTACCAAAATCGGGAATTTCCCCACTTTCGCTCCTCACTCTTTCCCACCAACTGGAGTAGAATACCCTAGTGGCGGCCAGTCCTTCATCCGGTACTGTGACTTACCTTACCCCTGATCCCGGCCTCCCCGTCGCGGGCGCCCCTGCCCGTAACGCCCTCGGCGGATTCTTCCTTTCCGGCCTCATGATGTCCTTCCTTGGAGCCATCCTCCTCGCCTGGGGCTATCACCTCCATTCTGATTACGCCGTAGTCGGCTATTACTTCCTCTCCTTGAATGCCGGAACCCTGCTCTCCGTCCCCCTCGGCAAGTGGCTGCTCGCCCACCGCAGTCCTCGTTTCGTCCTCGCCATTTCCTGCGCTCTCTCCGCCTGCTCCCTCTTCTATCTCGCCGCTGCTGGTCCACCTCGCCCCTACTGGTGGCGCCTCGGTGGCGTCTTCGTAAGCGGCCTCGGTGCCGGTTTGCTCAATGCCGGACTCTTCACCGCTATCTCGCCCCTCTACCGCAGAGATCCCGCCGCCACCGTAAACCTCGGGGGGCTCCTCTTCGGCCTCGGCTCCCTCACTGCCGCCCTTCTTGTTTCCGGCACCTTCTATGTCTACACCGCCGGTGCCACGTTGATCTTCCTCGGCCTCATCCCCGGATTCATGGCAGGCCAATACGCCCGCACGAACCTGCCTCGCGAGTCCGCCCCGCAGCGCGTTGCCGTCAAGCAAGCCCTCCACGATTTTCAAAGCCCCGCCGCCGTCCTCTTCGCCATGCTGCTGTTCTTTCAATTCGGCAACGAATGGGCCATCGCCGGCTGGCTGCCCCTCTTTCTCGTCCAACGCCTCGGCGTCAGCCCGGCCACCTCCCTGCTGCTTCTGGCCTTCTACTGGCTGGCGCTAATCCTCGGCCGCTTCGTCATGCAAGCCGTGCTCCCTAAGGTGAGCCACGGGAAACTTCTCATGGGCAGCGTCATCTCCGCCATGTTGGGCTGCTTCATTCTCAGCTTCACGGACAACACCTTCGGCGCCGCCGCCGCTTTGCTCATGGTCGGCGGCGGCTTTGCTTCCATCTATCCCCTGGTGGTCGAAAAGATCGGCCGCCGCTTCCCCTATTACCACCCCGGCCTCTTCAACGGCGTCTTCTCCTTCGCCGTCACCGGCGGTCTCCTGGCGGCCGCTTCCCTCGGCTTCCTCGCCATGTGGCTGGGAATCGGGGTCATCATGGGACTCCCCATGATCGGTTCCAGCGCCGTTTTCACCCTGCTTGTCGTTATCTGGCTCGAAGCGAAGCTCACTCGCCTTTCCGCTTAGCATAAGCTGGTTTCTTGACCGCAATCCTCATCTTCCTCGCGGTGTACCTCGTCCTCGCCATCGGCCGGTTGCCCGGCTTTCGCATCGACCGTCCCGGAGCCTGCATCATCGGAGCCAGCTTCATGATCGGCTTTGGCGTCCTCGATTTCGACCAGGCTTACGCCGCTATCAACTACGACACCATCATCCTCCTGTTCGGCATCATGATCGTCGTTGCCAACCTCCGCCTCTCCGGCTTCTTCTCCGCCGTCGCCGAATGGGTGGTCGAGCACGCGCATCGCCCCATCATCCTCCTCGCCGCCATCGTGTTCGTCTCCGGATTCTTCTCCGCCTTCTTCGTCAACGACACCATGTGCCTTGTCCTCACGCCGCTCGTGCTCGAAATCACCCGCCAGCTTCGCCGCAATCCCACGCCCTACCTCCTCGCCGTCGCCATGGCTGCCAACATCGGCAGCGTCGCCACCATCACCGGCAATCCGCAGAATATGATGATCGGCAGCTTCTCCGGCATCGGCTACCGCGCCTTCGCCGCCGCCCTCTCCCCCGTTGCCGCTGTTGGCCTCGCGCTCACCGTGGCTGTCATCGCCATCGCCTACCGCCGCGAATTCCGCCTCGAGGAAAAAGTATCCGTTGAGCGCCGCCCCGTCCGCGTCAGCCGTCCTCTCCTTTGGAAGTCCCTCGCCGTCTCCGCCGGCATGATCGTCGGCTTCTTCCTCGGCTGGCCCGTCCCCAAAGTCGCCCTCATGGCCGGAGCTCTCCTCCTCGTCACCCGCCGCGTCAAGCCCGAGCGCGTCTACCGCGAGATTGACTGGTCCCTGCTCGTCCTCTTCATCGGCCTCTTCATTGTCGTTGCCGGCATCGAGAAGACTTCCGTTCCCGCCGACCTCTTTCGCGCCTCGCGGCAGTTCCACCTCGAGCGCACCGCCGTCCTCAGCGCCTTCGCCGCCCTCCTCTCCAACCTCGTCAGCAACGTCCCCGCCGTACTCGTCTTCAAGCCCTTCATTCCTCACATGGCGAACCCGATGCGCTCCTGGCTCACCCTTGCCATGTCCACCACTCTCGCCGGCAACCTCACCATCCTCGGCTCCGTCGCCAACCTCATCGTGGTCCAGCGCGCGCGCCACGAAGTCCACATCGGCTTTTGGGAATACTGCAAAGTGGGCGCTCCCCTCACCGTCCTCACCATCGCCGCCGGAGTTCTCCTCCTCGGCTAACGCTAACTCCCCAACAACTCCCCAATCCCCTCCACCATCCCTCCGGCTGGCGCCTTCCTCATATCGTGCCCCGCCCCCGCCACCTCCACCAGCCTGTGCGCCGCCGGAATCAGCGCCACCGCCCCCTCCATCTCCGCAATACTCCCGAACGGATCCTTCGTCCCATGAACAAACAATGCAGGCGTGCGCAGTCTCGGAAAATGCTCCGTCCGCATCTGCGCCGGCTTCTCCGGCGGATGCAGCGGATAGCTCATCAGCAGCAACGCCTCCGCCACACCCGGGTCTTCCGCCGCCAGCATCGTCGCCTGCCGTCCTCCATACGAGTGCCCGCCCAGCACCGCCCTCCGCGCGCCCATTCCGCGCACCACGCCAACCGCCGCGCGCAGCCCTTCCCGGTCCTTCGCCTGCATCGCCGGAAACGGCGGTCCCGACGCCCGCTGCTGCCGGAACGGCAGATCAATCCGCATCGCCAGCCATCCCGCCTCCGCAAACGCCCGGCACACCAACACCAGCAGCGGAGCCCGTGCATTCGATCCTGCTCCGTGCGCCAGCACAATTGCGTCCGCAAACGCGCCTCCGGGCCGGTGCACATACCCGCGCACCAACCCGTCTGCAATTGTCTCCGGTTCCGGCAGCGTCATGCCGGGAAAGGCCACACGCGCTCGATCGTCTTCGACAATATCCAACTCTTGTCCTCCGCGTTGAGGAATTTCATGTCATCCCGGACCACCGACAATGTCTTGTCATACGTCGTGTGCGCCTCGCATACCGGCCAGTCCGTTCCCCACATCAGCCGCCGCGGTCCGTAAGCAGCATGCAGCCGCTTCACGTATTCCTGCGCGTCCAGCCACGGATACGGCTGCTTCGAAATCGCCCACGTATGCGAGATCTTCACGAACACCTTCGGATACCGCTTCAACGCGATCAGCTTCTCCAACTCCCGTGGCTGATCAATCGGGCAGTCCGTCATGTGATCGATCACCACCGCCAGATCCGGATACTTCTCAATCAGCTTCGCCGCGTCCGGACAGCGCGAAGTGGGCATCAGCAGCGTCATCGGAACCTTCAACTCTTCGCACCGCTTCCACAACGGAGCCATCAGCGGACCGTTAATCCAATCCCCCGCCGCATTCCCCGCCGGACTCAAGCGCACCCCGCGGAACCGCTGCTCCTTCACAAGTTTCGATAGATGATCCGGAGCTGCCGGATCCTCCGGGTTCACCCGCGCCACCCCGTGAAACAGCTTCGGATACCGCTTCAATACATCCGCCAGATAGCTGTTGTCCCAGCGGTAATGAATCACCTGGATGATCACCGTGCGCTCCACGTGGTTCGCCTTCATCAGATCCATCAGCATCTCCACCGAGGCATCCTTCTCCGGCGGCCGCTTCGTCTCCTTCGCAAACGGATAGCGGGCGTCCTTCTTCCACACATGAACATGAGAGTCCAGGATGCGATACCTGGGCGCCGCCGCGGCGGCCATTGCGCCCGTAAGTCCCAATGCACAGTCTCTTCTACGCATAAATCGGCTCCAGTTTATTCACCACATACGCGCCGCAGCGCTCATACGACACCCGCGGCCCCTGCCGCGCCGAGTCCAGATCCACGCAGATCCAGCCCTTGTACTTCATGCCCTTCAACACCCGGTGGCAGCCGGGGAAATCCACCTCTCCATCCCCCAGGTCATAGATGCTCGAATAAAACTTCGCCCCCTGCGAATCCTTCGCCAGCCTCTGCCCGTTATCGAGGATCACATCCGCCGCCGGCGTGGTCCACTTCGCGTCCTTGTAGTCCATCATGCGGATGCGGCTCTTGTAGCGCTCGAACATCTCCACCACGTTGCTCCCGCCCAGGTGCAGGTGTGCTGTGTCCGGAAAGAAGTCGAACAGCTTCGCATCCGTCATCGCCATGCACTTGTGTACCTCCTCCGGCCGCTCCACCATCTGGTTGAGATGGTTGTGCAGCCCGGCGCGGAAGCCCATCTCGTTCGCCGCTTCCCCAATCTTGTTGAACGTGTCGCACATGGTCTGGAACGCCGCATCCACGTCGCCGGAACGCACGCGCCCCGGTGAAAAAACCACCAGCCGGTTGGCCCCGAAAATCTTCAAAAACTTCATCGCCTCGCGCGCGCTCTCCACCACCTTTCCCTGTTGCGCCGGATCCTGCGCCGGACCGTTGAAGCTGATGGTCATCACCGTGACGCCGCGCTTCGAACACTCCTTCTCGATTTGCGAGGGAGTCACCCCGTACTTCTTCAGGCTCGCCGGAAATCCCGTGAACCGCATGCCCACGAATCCCGTGTCCTTCATGACGTCGAGAACGTCGGTAAACGGGACCTGCCGGAAATGGCCCCATAGCGCCAGGCTGACGGCCCACTTGATGTTCTTGTTGGCCGGAAGACGATTGGCCGCCTTGGCCATCGCCGCCGAGAGAGATGCGAGAAACAGGCGTCGATTCATTCAATAAATTCCGTGATAGATGAAGTTGCAGAGCCATAATACTACTTGAGCCTGCTTCCCGTTGACGCCATCCTCCCTCGGATCCTCGACGCGCTCGCCGCATCATCCTCGCTCGTGGTGGAAGCCCCGCCCGGAGCCGGAAAAACCACCCGCATCCCCCCCGCGTTGCTTCCCCTTACCCGGGGCGAGGTGTGGGTGCTGGAGCCGCGCCGTCTTGCCGCCCGCCTCGCCGCCCGCCGTGTTGCCGAAGAACAAAACGAACCCCTCGGAGAGACCGTCGGCTATCAGGTCCGCTTCGAACAGGTCAGCGGCCCGCGTACCCGCCTGCGCTATCTGACTGAAGGCGTCCTCACCCGCCGCATCCTCTCCGATCCCACCCTCCGCGACGCCGGCATCGTGATCCTCGATGAATTCCATGAGCGTCACCTCGATACCGATCTCGCCCTCTCCCTCCTGCGCCGTCTCCAAACCACCTCCCGGCCGGACCTGAAACTCCTCGTCATGTCCGCCACTCTCGACGCCGCCCCCATCGCCGGGTACCTCGGCCAATGCCCCACCATCCGCTCCGAAGGCCGCCTGTTCCCCACCGGCATCCGCTACCGCCCGCATTCCTCCGAACCGCTCGAAGACCAGGTCCGCGCCGCCGTCGAGTCCCTCCTCGCCGAACCGGACCGCGCCGGCGACATCCTCGTCTTCCTTCCCGGATCTTACGAAATCCAGCGCTCCGCGCGCGCTCTCGAAGCCGTCGCCGCGCGCCGGGACCTCCTGATCGCCCCGCTCTACGGCGAATTGTCCCCTGAAGAGCAGGACCGCGCCGTGCGCCCCGCCCCGCGGCGCAAGGTGATTCTCTCCACCAACGTCGCCGAAAGCTCCATCACCATTGAGGGCGTCACCGCGGTCGTCGATTCCGGCCTCGCGCGCATCGCCGCGCACTCCCCCTGGAGCGGACTCCCCGTCCTCCGCACCGGCCGCATCAGCCAGGCTTCCGCCATCCAGCGCGCCGGGCGCGCTGCCCGTACCGCTCCCGGCCGCGTCATCCGCCTCTACACCGAAGAGGACTTCCTCCGCCGCCCGCCGCGCGAACTCCCCGAAATCGAACGCGAAGACCTCTCCGAGATCGCCCTCACCCTCAAGGCACTCGGCGTCCCCCGCTTCGATGACATCGCCTGGCTCGAACCGCCGCCAACCCCCGCCGTGGAAGCCGCCGAAGTCCTGCTGGCAAAGCTCGGCGCAGTCGATTCGCGCGGCCTCCTCACCTCCACGGGCAAGTCCATGGCCCGCTGCCCGCTTCCCCCTCGCCTCGCGCGCCTCGTGCTCGAAGCCCAGCGCCGCGGTGTGGGAGATGAGGGAGCCCTCGCCGCCGCCCTCCTCAGCCTCGGAACCCGTCTGCCTTCCGAAATGCGCCATCGTACCTCCTCCGATGTCTTCGCCCTCATGGAGAACAACCCGCCCGCCGCCGCCCGCCGCCTGGTGGCTTCCATCCGCTCCGCCATGCATCTCGAACCCACCCGCAAGCCCGACGAGGATGCCCTCCGCTTCGCCGTCTTCGCTGCCTTCCCTGACCGCATCGCCCGCAAGCGCCGGCACGACGAACTTCTCCTCTCCGGCGGCGACGCCGCCGTGCTCGCTGCCTCCAGTACCGTCCGCGACGCCGAATTCCTCGTCGCCATCGACATCGAAGAACGCAAGGAACGCGGCCTCCCCCTCGTCCGCCTCGCCAGCGCCATCGAGCCCGATTGGCTCATCGATCTCTACCCCGAAAAGATCACCGAACGCAGCGCCGTCGAGTGGAACCGCGCCGCCGAGCGCGTCGAATCCGACAGCGCCCTCTTCTACGAAGGCCTCGTCATCGAAGAGAGCCGCACCGGCGCTCCTGACCCGATACAGGCTGCCGGCCTCCTCGCCGCCGAAGCCCGCGAAGCCGGTCTCGCCCGCTTCCTCGACATCGGCGAACTCCACAAATTCCTCCACCGCGTCCGGTTCGCCTCAGCCTACTCCCCGCTGCCCGCCCTCACCGAAGACGATGCCCTGTCCGTCCTCGAATCCATGTGCGCCGGCCAGCGCTCCTTCGCCGCTCTCCAGGCGCTGACCTCCGCGGGAGGCCTTCTGCGTCAACTCGAACTCCGCCTCGGACCCAACGGCCCCCGCCTCCTCGAGGAAGTCGCCCCCGCCCGCTTCAAACTCCCCAGCGGACGCACCGCTCCCATTGAATACCCGCCGGACCAACCCCCGCGCCTCGCCGCCCGCCTCCAGGAATTTTTCGGCATGAAGGACACCCCGCGCATCGCCCGCGGACAAGTCCCTCTCGTCCTCCTCCTCCTCGCCCCCAGCATGCGCCCCGTCCAAACCACCTCCGACCTCCCCGGCTTCTGGCAGCGCTGGTATCCCCAGATCCGCAAAGAACTCATGCGCCGCTACCCCAAGCACAAATGGCCCGAGCACCCCGAGGTCCATGCGTAACCGCACATCTCTCCGCCCGTGGAAACTACAATTGAGAGGGAGGTGCCTGTGGCCGAATACAGCTACACTGTACTCTTTGAACCGGCGGAGGAAGGCGGCTATGTCGCCTGTTGCCCCGCTCTCCCGGGCCTCGTCACCGAAGGTGACAGCTTATGAGGAGACACGACTACGCGTCAAGGAAGCGATCGAGGGCTACCTGGAGAGCTTGCTCAAAGACGGTGAGCCCGTCTAGTCCACCACATCCGAAGCGCCCTGACAGGCGTCAGCCAAAGAAGTCGTCGGCAAATAGCTTTTCCAGGTTACGGCCGCCATGCACAACGCGAACCAAATCGACGCCATCCCGCAAAGGCAGGTAGAAAAGGAGGATTCTCTCAAATCCGCCGGCAACAGGAAAATGGCGTATGCCTTGCACTTCCTTCCTCCTCAACGTAGTTCTCGCCCCGATTTCGGGGTGCAAGCCGAGGGTTCTCAGAGTCGATTCGACCGCGGAAAGAAACCGGTCCGCAACCTCAACACTGGCGTTCTCCGCATACCAGACCCACTGCGCGGTAAGATCGCGCTTTGCGGCTTCCCGTTTGAGAACTCGAGATCTCAAGACGATTTCCGGGACTTGCGCGCTTCAAATTGTTTCAGCGCTTCCCTTCGGATCTCGGACCAATCCTCGCGCGTCATCTCCGTCGGCTCGCCGCTCTGGATACCTTCCATCAGCAAGGATTCCAGTTTCTCTTCCGTTTTTCGACGCTCATCGTTGCGAATCAGATCTCTCACATACTCGCTGACGCTGCTGTAGCGCCCCGATCCTACCTGCTCGTCGACGAACTCCTTGAGTTGGTCTGGTAAGGAGATGTTCATCGTTTGCATCACGTCCTCTTCGGCTTCAACATAGCAAAAAATGCCATGCCTTGCCATGCGCTCTACTCCCGAATCCCCACCTCGCTCAACATCCACCCATACTCGAACGCCGTGTCCTTCAACCGGTCATAACGCCCCGATGCCCCACCATGCCCCGCCGGCTCCATCTTCATCCGCAACAGCAGCGGATTGCGGTCCGTCTTCAGCGTCCGCAGCCGCGCCACGTACTTCGCCGGCTCCCAATACGGCACCTGGCTGTCATTCAGACTCGATGTCACCAGCATCGCCGGATAGGCGCGCTTCTCCAGGTTGTCATACGGACTGTACGTCTTCATGTAATCGTAAGCCGCCTTCTCGTTCGGATTGCCCCATTCCAGGTACTCCCCCACCGTCAGCGGCAGCGACGCGTCCATCATCGTGTTCATCATGTCCACGAACGGCACCGCCAGGTGCACCGCATGAAACAGGTCCGGCCGCATGTTCACCACCGCCCCCATCAGCAATCCGCCCGCGCTCCCGCCTTCAATCACCAGCCGTTCCTTCCTCGTCCACTTCTCCCCGATCAGATACTCGGCGCAGTCGATGAAATCCTGAAACGTGTTCTTCTTCTTCATCAGCATGCCGTCCTCGCGCCATCTCTCCCCCATCTCGTTCCGCCCCGGACATGCGCAATCGCGTACGCCACTCCTCGGTCCAGCAGGCTCAGCCGCGAACTCGAGAACGTCACCGGCATGGCAATTCCATAGGAGCCATACCCGTATAGATACAGAGGCCCCCTCCCGTTCCGCTCGAATCCCTTCCTGTACACAATCGAGATCGGCGCCTTCACCCCGTCCCGCGCGGTCGCCCACAGCCTCTCCGATACATACCGCGACGGATCGTATCCTCCCAGCACCTCCTCCTGCTTGAGCAGTGTCGGCTTCCCCGTCTCGATGTCGTAATCGTACACGCTCGAGGGCGTTACAAAGCTCTGGTAGCTGTAGCGGTACGTCTTCGACTCATAATCCGGAGTGCCGCCGGCAAACACCGAATAGATCGGCTCGGGGAAGGGAATCGAAGCCCATTCCCCCTTCCCGAACCGGTACACCCGGATCCTCGTCAAAGCCTGCGACTTCTCCGATACGGCTGCGAACTCCCGGAATAGATCCAAGTGCTCCACCAGCACATCCTCGCGGTGCGGCACAAACACCTTCCAGTTCTCCGGCCGTGGATCTTCTTCCGGGGCCGTCACCACCTGAAAATTCACCGCCCCCTTGTTGGTCCGGATGTAGAACAGACCTTCCCGGTGGTCCACATAATAGCGGTGCCCTTTCTCCCTCGCCAGAAACACCGCAAACGCGTCCCGCGGCCGGTCCGCCCGCACGTACCGGAACTCCGTCGTGTCTTTCGAATCGATCTCCAGCAGCAGATACTTCCTGTCGCGCGTCTTGTGCAGCCCGATGTCGTACAACCCGTCCTTCTCCTCATACAGCGGCTCGAACACTCCGCTCCCCAACACATGCCGCCACAGCTTGTCGGAGCGTTTCGTCACCGCGTCCTCCGTCGTCACAAACAGAGTCTTGTTGTCCGCCGCCCACTCCACCGATGTGACTCGCTCCCATGTGTCCGCCAGCGTCCTGCCTGACCGCAATTCCTTCACCTGAAGGCCATACTGCCGGTACCCCGTGTAATCCGTCGTGTACGCCAGCAGGTTCTGATCGTCGCTCACCTGGAAATCCCCTACCCCTACGAACTTCTGTCCCTTCACCAGTTCATTCGGGTCGAGCAGCACCTCCTCCGAGGCGTCGCGCAAATCCCTTCTTCGGCACCGGATGCTGTACTGCTTTCCCTCTTCCGTCCGCGAGTAATAAGAGTAGCCGCTCTGGCTCACCGGCACACTCAAGTCCGTCTGCTTGATCCGCCCCAGCATCTCCTTGTAGAGCGTGTCTACAAAAGGCTCCAATGGCTTCGTCATCGCCGCCGTGTATGCGTTCTCCGCTTCCAGGTACCGCTTCACTTCCGGATTCGACTTCTCGCGCAGCCAGAAGTAGTTGTCAATCACCGTGGCGCCATGCCGCACCTCCCGGTGCTCTACCACCGGCGCCACCGGCGGAATAGCCTCTCCGCCCGCTAACAACAACACGCCCGCCACTCCGGCACACACCACCCGCAACGCTCTCGACGGATCTGCTCTCATGTCCACAATCATACCCGGCGCTTCCGCGAGTGCACCTCCCCTGAACCCGTGGGCCAGCAAAAAGGGAATACAAAGTACGGGAGAGTTGACTAGTACCAGGACCAATCTTTTGACAGGTTCATTCCCCCGGCTCTACGCAGATAATGATTCTGCCAGCTATGCGAAAAACCTTAGTTTTCTCCGTGATTGTTCTCCTCGCTTCGTCCGCGACTTACGGCGAAACCCTCGTTACCCCACGCCCCGAACAACGCCAGGGGCGCGGCAAGTGGTGGAAAATTAGCACTGCTCTCCTCGTCGCCGCCACCTCCGCCGATGCCGCCTCCTCGTGGGGACACCAGGAAGCCAACCCCCTCCTCCGCGGCGGCAACGGCCGGTTCGGCGGCCAGGCCATCGCCCTCAAGGCTTTGATTCTCGGCGGCGCCGCCGGCGCTCAGTATTTCCTCCTCAAGCGCCACCCCAAGGCCGAAAAATACGCCGCCGTCACCAACATGATTCTCACCGGCGCTTTCTCCGCCGCGGCCGCATCCAACTACGCCCGCCACGGTGGAAGCTCAGCCCCCAATCTATCCCCTATTCCTTCCAATCCGCGGTAAATATATTGAATTCATACCGCGATTTCGCCCCTTTGTCCGAGCAGAACACCAGCTTCTTTCCATCCGGCGAAAACTCCGGGAAGGACGTAAATCCGCCGAAGCCGGTTACCTGCTCCAGGCCCGAGCCGTCCGTATTCACCACGAACAGCTCGAACTTCCGCCCGTCGCAGTTGTGCTTGTTCGACGCGAACAGGATGCGCTTGCCGTCCGGCGTGAACGCCGGGGCGAAACTCGCGCATCCGAAGTCCGTAATCTGCTTCGCGTTCTTCCCATCCGCGTCCGCCACCATAATCTCCATCTTCATCGGAGACGTCAGGTTGTCCTTGAGCAGATCCAGGTACCGTGTCATCTGCCCGCCCGCCGGATGATTCGCGCGCCATGCCAGTTGCCTGCCGTCCCGGGAAAACACCGCGCCCCCGTCGTAGCCTTTCTCCACCGTCAGGCGCTTCTTCTCTGATCCGTCCAGGTTCATCGTCCACAAATCCAAATCGCCGGAAGCAAGCGACGTATACACAATCTTCTTCGTCCGGAAGTTCACCGTCGCCTCCGCGTCATAGCCCCCGGCCGTCGTCAGCTTCTTCACAATCTTGCCTTCATCCGTCGCCAGGTAAATGTCATATCCCGGGTATACCGCCCACACATACCCCTTGCTGCGATCCGCGGGCGGTGGGCATCCCGCTCCCGCTTCATGTGTCGACGCGTAGACTATGTGCTTGTTGTCCGGCAGAAAATACCCGCAAGTCGTCCGGCCCTTCCCCGTCGACACCATGTGCGGATTACTCCCGTCCGCGTTCATGATGTAAATCTGGTCGCACTGCCCGCCGTCTCTCGTCGATTGGAAGATCAGCCGCTTGCCGTCCGGTGACCAGTACGCCTCCGCGTTCTCCCCGCCGTTCGTCAACTGCCGGATATTCGCCAACCGCTCCCGCGCGCCCGCGGACGCGACCATCAACACCAGCAAGAGCGCCGCCCGCATCGCTCAACTCCGTCCTTCGAACAGATTCCGCCCCGCCACCAGCGCCCGCATCTTTCCATCCGCGACGCTGCGTTGCAGCATCCAGAACCCGCAATCCGGATGAATGTACTTCACGCGCCCCGCGCCCAGGGCCCGCTCGGCGTGCTCAATCCGGCTCGCGATCACTTCCGCCGGTTCAATTCCGTTATCCTTGATATCCACTACCCCCAGCCCCAGCCCGATCTTCGGGTCCAGATCGCGGAATGCGTGGATCTCGTCCTGTCCCCGGCGCGCGAATTCCAGCACCAGGTGGTCCACCTTCAGCCCGTTCAAAAAAGGCATCAGGTCCCGCCAGAATCCTTTTTGAATCGTCTGCCCGCCGTAGTTCCCGAAACAGATGTGCACCGCCCGCGTGCCCCGGATCCCCTCCAACACGTGGTTGATAGCCTCCAATGCCCATTCCCGGTCCTCGGGATGCCCGCTGATATTGGCCTCGTCAATCTGCACAATCTCCGCCCCGATCCGCTCCATCTGCGCCCGCAACACCCCGGCAATCGCCATCGCCACCTTCTCGCGGCTCCCGTAATGCCGGTCCGTCAGTACCTTCGTCAACATGTGCGGACCGGTGCAGGTGAACTTCAGCGGCTTATCCGTCAACCCCTTCGTGAATTCATAGTCCCGCGGCAGGTTCAGCACCCCTTCTCCGATCGGGCCCATCACGATCCCCGCCGGATCGGTCCGGTAAGTCAACCCCGCGTCTTTTCGGAATTGATCAATATCCGTAACCGAAAACCGCGACCGGATCCCCTCCATCCGCGTCACGAAATAATCGATCATCCCGTTCGTCTCCGGATGCGACGGATCAAAACGGTTCAACTCTCCGTCCGCGATCACATCGATCCCGGCAAGTTCCTGCGTCTTCAGCACAACCATCACGGCGTCCCGCAGCGTAAGACGGCTGGTGGCGCCAAACAGCCAGTTGGGCGTGGGGTAGCTCCCCACCACGGTGGTAAGAATCGGCATAAACTTCGATCTTACCAGCCTCCGCAACCACCCATCCTCCCGCCGGGTTCAAGCTATGATGAGTAAGCCTGCATGAGGTCTTTCCGCTTCCTTCCTCTCGCCGCTCTGGCGTGTGTCCCCATCCATGCGCAGGACGTCGGCCAGGGCGCCTCCCCCGGCATCGCCCAAAAATTCGTCAACGCCTTCTACCGCAACAGCTTCAACATCCTCGTCAACCTGCCCGCCGCGGGAAATGTCAAGCCGTTCGGCGGCGCGGGCTACGTCCAGGAATTTAATGGCGCAAAGTCCGCCTCCACTGTCTTCGCCCTCATCAAAGCTAACTCGAGCCTCGCCCTCGTGGACGACGTCTACCAGATGTACCCGGCCATGTACAGCTACTTCACCAGTGTCGGCGTCAACACCACCGGCTTCCCCACCATGGACCCGGGCACCTGCGCCGTCAGCGCCAATCCGCCGGGCCCCGTCTGCACTTTCCAGGTTTTCGCCAGGAACTACGCCCTCTTCACCTACCCCGCCACCCTCACCGGAGCCAGTGCCACCGCCAACTTCACTGTCCGCGACCCCTTCTACACCCGTTGGACCGCGCTCGGAGGCGTCCTCGGCCCCGGCCCCGCCGTCTCCGCCGAAGCGAACGTCACCGGAAAAACCGGCGTCACCGCCGTCTCCCAGCAATACCTCGCCGCCGCCCTCTACAACGTCACTTCTGGAGCAGCCACCGGCAAGGTCTTCGCCGTCGCCGGCAAGATCTACACCCTCTACGCCGCCAACGGATTCGATTCCGGGCCCCTCGGCCTCCCGCTCAGCGAGGAACTCCAGGCGAGCGGCGGCAAGACCCGCCAGACCTTCGAAGGCGGCAGCGTCGAGTTGGCTCCCGGAGCCGATCCCGTCATCCGCCCCGCCGTGGGAGGCGTTTTCCTGAGCATCGCCACGGGCTCCGTCACCCGGATGAATCTCGGTGATACGCTCCAGATCGCGGCCAATGTCTTCGCCACCACTGGAGGCGATCTGCTTGACCGCGACGTCACCTGGGTCACCTCCAACGGCCGCGTCGTCAGCATCACCCCCAATGGGCACAACGCCACGCTCCGCGCCGTCGGCGGCGGCACAGCCGTCATCACCGCGGTCAGCGAAGGCAAACTCAGCCCCGCCCTCACCATCTTCGTCGCCGCCCCCTGCTGCCAGATCGGCGAGGGCGCGCCCACCTTCGCCATCCAGCAAGCCTTCCAGGATGCCGTCAATCG
>JADLBG010000372.1 GCA_020847895.1 Bryobacterales bacterium | reverse complement strand
TCTCGAGGATCGCGGCGAGATGGAGCGCATGTACGAATCGGCCCGAAGAGCCTACCGCGCGCGTCTCGCCGAAGTCCCGGCGAATTGATTCAAACTACGGCTCGTACAGGCTCGGCATGCGGAACGAACGGTACTCCGGCGTGGCCGCTTCAATCCCGTACACAACGTTGCCCAGCGCGTCCACTTCGAGCGACCGGCTGCAATCCGGTTCCCCGTTCGTTCCCCGGATCCAGCCCACGTCGAAGTGATAGTTCCCGTTCGCAAGCAGTTGTGCCGACCCCAGTGCGTCGGCGTATGCCCCAAGATCCGCGTTCAACACCATCTTCGCAGTCCGGTTCTCCTGGTCCAATTCAATCACCTGCCCCCGGCTGTGCGCGCTTTGGTCGCTCGCGTAGCGGACATTGCCGTCATCGAACACCGTCAGTTTCGACGGGTCGGCGAAATCGAAGTTGGCGTCATGCTGATGCGAGAACCACGGGTACGGGTCAACTGATTCGATGGCAAAATCCCCGTCTTTGCCCAACCGCCAAAGCACATCGCCGCTCCCGGATCCATTGGCGTAGTCAATCTTGATCAGCCAGTCCTGGTGCCGGGCGGAATACAGAATCGACCCGTCCGGCGTCAGTTGGAGCGAATTGCCGTGAAGCCAGTCATTCGCCACTGCGGCGTTGTAGAACGGCGGACACCCGCCGCCCACCGCCTTGCACGTTTCGTTTAGCGTGGCCGTGCGGGACGTGTCCAGGTGATCGAAGGCGTCCCACGTCCACACCACCTGCAGATCCTTGTCCAGCGCGAGAATCATATCGCCGATCACGTCTACCGGACCCGGCCCCTGCACGTCCGTCAGAACCTGTTCCACGTCGGCCAGCACCAGAATCCTGCCGTCCGGCATTCGTCTCGCTTCATGGTGAAAGCCGCTGATCTGCCGCTTCCCCATCGCCGTCAGTTGCTCGTTGATGCGCGCGGCGTTCGTTTCGAGCAATGTGTTCCCCGCCAGGTCGAACTCCCTCACAATCTGGTGCGACGGGTCGCCGCCGGGATTTTCGTAGATCCCCCAAAAGAGCCCGCCGCTCTCCGGACGCGTAAGGAAACTGATGTTGCCCACGTAATACCAGATGACATTCCCGTTCAAATCCGTAGCCAGGCTCGGTTGCTCGAGCGCGCTCTGGAGCAGCACGCCCGTCTGGGAGGTGCCCTGTATTACGCTGTAGGGCGCAAAGCCGAGCGTCACTTCACCCGTGGTTGCGGTCAAGTCCGGACCTCGCACGATGGCTGAGCCCGTATCAACCACCTGGTTCACAACATAAGCTGTTTTCCCCTGCAGGCCGGCGATGTAAAAATTCATCGTCAACCCTTCCCGGCAAGCCTTGAAGGACGTCGTTTGCGTATGATTGTCCGGGCCGTGAAACTCCACGCGCATCCTCGACCCTGCCTCGCAGGGCGGCGCGCTGTAATACAGCACCAGCGGATGGTTCGTGTTGCCGAGCACAGGCGCGCTGCCGGCAAGCGGTAATACCTGGTAGAGCGCGGATGCCGTCGCCGCATCCCCCGTGTCGAGATCTCTTACCGCAACCTCAACCTCATACGTTCCCTCATGCTCGCTCGCCGTCCAGTCGAACTGCGATTCCGGGCCGTAATCCCGGCACATCGAAAAATCCTCACCCATCCGGCGAACCCGAAATCGGTACCACAGCGTCCCCTCTGCCGCCCCGCTTACCACCGGGTGCCACGTAACGACGGCGCCTACGGAGACCGGCGGGGGGACCGAAGGAGCCAGCGATACGGACATCCCATCCGCGTGCGCAATACAGAAAAAGAAAAGAAAGGCGAACGCGGAGCAAGAATTCACTCTCATGACAGGGATCCCTCCTCGTTTTTTAAATTAGATAAGAAAATTGCCGTCACATCTCTAAAGAGAAGAGATGTGATTTCCCTCCCCAAGGTAATTCCCAAAAGGACGCTATTTCCGCGGCCTCGAACACGGGATACTTGAAGAAGGACCCTCCCCGTGAAGCGGGATTGTGCTGGACAATGGGCCTCCGGTAAAAAAGAGGCGAATATCCCCAAAGTCCAGGGCGCCGAATTCCAGACCGCGCCGCAAATCAGCGAGGGGCCGGCGGTAATCCTCGTCCCCGCCTTCCTTGCCGCCGGAGCCATCGGCTCGGGAATCGCGGGCTATTTCATCGGCCGCGCCACACGCCCGCGGCGGCCGGAGATTCTGATGGAATCGTAGGCTCATCCGGCTGCGGCTGCCTGATACTCAGGAAGCAGCAGGTTTCTCCCGCCGGAGAACTCACACTATCCATGTTCGCCGCCACCGGTTGATCACCCGCCGCCAATCCGCCGGGAATGACGATGCTGAACCGGTAGATCAACGGCAACCCGGGCACAAGTCCGGCTGACGCCACGGCCGCTTGAACCCCTCCAACCGTAATATTCAGGGCCGACGTGATGCTCACAGGATCCACTGCCATTGCCCCCTCGGGCAACACCGGATCCGTGAGTCCGAATCCCGTGCCATACAGCGTTATCGTATCCCCAGCCTGAAATGCCGCCGGCGCATCTCCGGATGCGTAAAACTTCTCGTTCTTCTCAAGCAGCGTATTCTCTCCGGTGGAAGTGGCCGCGTACTTGCCGTCCATCGTGAAAAAAGCCGGCGCAAGAGGACGCAATTCCACCACCACCGGATCACTGGCCACCTCATTCGAGGTCACCTTCACCTCCACCGGACCAACCGCGCTGTCAGCAGGGGAGAGCACATTGATTTTCGTGGGGCTGACGTATTGCACGTAGGCCGGCTTGTTGTTGATGGTGACGCTTACCTTGTCCAGGGACTGAGGAAGCGCGCCGCCCGCTATCTCATCCGTGGTCCACGTCCGCGTGGTCGTCGCCAGGTTCGCGCCGTTGACCGTCACCCACGTGTTCGGCGCGATTCCATCCGCCAGGCTCGCCGCATTCACCACGCCGTGCCCGGCATTGATTGTGGGCTTCGGCGCCGCCGCCGCGGACGTCAACTCCACGCTCGTCGTATAGATGTGGTCGCCGCTGTTCTGATTGTTCCCGTTGGCTGCATTTCCCGCCGCGTAGAACCGGATGTTGCCCATATCCGTATCCGGCGGTGTCCAGTCGAACTCGAATTTCACTGAACCTGTCGTTCCCGCGCGAGTGCCGGACAACGTATGGGTGATGAACTGCACAACACTCCCGCTCGAGCAGGGCGCGCGCCTCCCGTTCTCGCATTCCACCTGCGTGAAACTGTCCGTGGACGCCAGGCTCCCCGCCTGCCCGTTGGAAAGATTGCTTGCCAGGCGCGCCGTGAACTCGAATCCCCACCGCCTTTGCGCCGCATCGCTCACCTGGACAACAATGTGCTGCTTCACTCCCGGCGTGTATGTATTCGGACCCGGAAGGATGATTTGCACTCCGCCCCCGGATGGGTTCAACGTCCCCGCATGGCACTCCGTGCAGTTGCTGTCTCCCGGGGCGCCGGTCAGCCTCGGCTCCGCGCCGGTGACGTTCGCCCTTAGTCCCACTGCCGCCAAGGGTATCGCGACGAACACAGGCATCGCATGATGGCGAAGATAACTACGCACCTTCATTCACTCCCGTTTGTTTGTTGCTTTTGCGAGCAAGCGAGGTAGCCTGACCACCTGCCGCTTGCTGTCTCGACGCCGCCCCGGCGGCTTCCGTTGCACGAATATACCAGGCACGGCATGGGCTTTACATTTCTTTACCGGAGAACTACTGCGAACACCCGCGCGCGGCAACCGGCCATACGGCCTCCACCTGTTCTCCCCGGACTGCGTAGATCCGGTCATACAGGTTCACCGTCGGATCGCAGTGCGGAATGATGAACTCCAGGCGATCGCCTATGCGCGGCGACTGCCCCTCCTTCAGGGCAATCCGGCCGTGCTCATCCCCCGCAAATCCGTACGGGAGTTCCCCACCCCCGCGCCACCGTGGAGGAAACGGACGGTCCGTCGAAAACGCCTTGTATCCCGCGTCCACTACCGCCATGTCCGCCTTCGGCCGGCTCACCACCGTCGCGATCACGAACAGCGCGTTGCGGAAGTCCTCGTAGACTTCGCCCGATTGCCCGCCGATCCGGTTATAATCCAGATCCATGAACAGGAAACTGCCCGGCTGTAGTTCCGTGATCCCTTCGATCGCCGTATCAATGTTATAGGTCCCTGTCGAGCCGCCGGATAGCCAGGGGCAGGAAATCCCTTTCCTTTCGAGCATGCGGCGCGTCTCCACGGCGGGCGTCATCGCCTCCAGGGAAACCAGTTTCCGGTTCTCATACCCCACCGTGTGCGAGGCTTGGCCGGCATAGGCCTGAATCCCCGCCAGCCGCAAATTCGATAGCCCGTCGATCACTTCCCCCACCGCCGCCGCCGGACCAAGCGGGGCCACACCCGTCCGGTTCCCGACAAAAAGGTCAATCGCGACATGGAGAGTCAGCCTGGCCGCCGACGCTGCTTCGTTCAACTCGCGCGCGTTCTCCGCGTCATCCACCACGAAAATCGTTTCCGGCCGCGCCGCCGCCAGCGCAATGGCCCGCTCAATCTTCTGCCTCCCGATCACGGCCGTTGTCACCAACAGTCCTGTTACCCCGTGCGCCGCCAGCGCCGCCGCCTCGCTCAATCTCGCCGCGCACACCCCTACCGCCCCCTGAGCAATCAGGTACTTCGCAATGGCCGGACACTTGTGCGTCTTCGCGTGCGGCCGGAACGCCCGCCCCGTCCCGTGCACGAAGGCGATCATCTTGCGGCAATTGTCTTCAAAGGCGTCCAGATCGGCGA
>JADLBG010000371.1 GCA_020847895.1 Bryobacterales bacterium | reverse complement strand
CGGCTGCGCGCTTGCCCTCGTGCTTCTTCCATGCGTTTCCGCCGCGCCGAAAGGCCTGTCCGATCCGGATTGGGCCGCCATCCGTAAAGAGCACATGCGCCACCGGCAGGCGGCCTACCCTGCCGGCGGTGGATGGAAAGCGCGGAATTTTCAGCAGAACTGGTCAACCTATTTCGACGGGCGGGGCTTTGAGGTTACCCCGTCGGAGGCTTCCTGGCGGTGGGGACTGACGCTTGCCGCCTACGGTTACCCTGGGCAGCGGCGGATTGTCAAAGGAGCGAAGCTCGCAGCCGATGTCGAAAAGTTCTGGTATCAATGGGATTCCGACCTGCGCGAGTGGTATATCAATGGCGCGGGATTGGAACATGGCTACACGCTGGCGGCACGGCCAGGCAAAGGGAAGGGGCTTCAGTTCGATCTCGAGATTCGAGGGACGCTCCAAGCTGAAGTGGCCCGTGATGGCAGGAGCGTGGCGTTTCTGGAACCGGCCGGGGGCCGGGCGGTTGTGCGTTACAGCGGCCTGAAAGCGACCGACGCGGCGGGGCGCGAACTCGACGCGCGTCTTGTATTGCATGAACACCGGTTACGTCTGGAAATCGACGACGCGGATGCGAGGTATCCAATCACTGTTGACCCAATTGCGCAACAGGCGCGTTTGGTTGCATCCAACCCCGATGCAAGCGACTCGTTTGGCTTTTCCGTCTCGGTGTACGAAGATGTTGCCTTGGTAGGCGCTCCAAATGAGGCCGGCAACGGCAGTTCGGAAGCGGACAACAGCCTTGTCCGCGCGGGAGCCGCGTACCTGTTCCGGAGGCAGGCAAATGGTGAATGGACCCAGTTTGCATACCTTAAAGCCTCCAATCCGGGACCGGCTTCGGGCGATACCTTCGGATACTCCGTGGCAATCTATCGGGACAGCATCGTGGTAGGCGCCCCAGGAAAGACCTCAATCATCGCCGGGCAAACACGGGTGCAAATGGGTTCGGCCTATGTTTTTAATTGCAACGCTGCGCCTTGTCGGCCGCTGCAAGAAGCCTTCCTGCAAGGTTTCTACGGGACATCCGTAGTTCCCAGAGGGGGCGACAGGTTTGGCTCGTCCGTCGCAATCACGGGAAATCCTTCTTATGCACACACGATTGTAGTGGGGTCTCCTTACTACGATGGCCCTGGAGAGACACCCTGGATTGACGCCGGCGCGGCATTCGTGTATGCACGGAACGTCGACATCAGCGGGGTAGTAACCTGGCCCGTTCAAGCGTATCTGCAATCTCCGCTCGTCTCGAATGGCGGCAACTTCGGACGATCGGTCGCTGTAAGCGGCGACACGGCGGTTGTGGGGGAAACGCAGACCGGCCTGATTACTTTTGGCGGCAGGGCTTACGTTTTCGCAGAATCGAGCGGCTCCTGGCCACTTCAGGCCGTTCTCGCCGGATCCAACACGGGGGCAGGCGACGGGTTCGGTACCGCGGTGGCGGTTGATGGAGATACGGCGGTGATCGGGGCTCCTGGCGAGGATAGCAACGGGACGTCGCCAAGCGACAATAGTCTGTCCAGTTCGGGCGCGGCGTACGTATACACGCGCAACGGCGCCGCGTGGAGCCAGCAGGCATTCCTGAAAGCGCCGAGTCCAACAGGAAACGAGCAATTCGGCTACGCCGTCGGGACGAGCGGCGGGAACGTAGTGGTAGGCGGGCCTGGAGTTCCCGGTGTTGGGTCGCTCCCGGGGAGCGTGTATGTGTTCCGCTCGGGAGCCGCGACGCCGATTAACTCGGCCAACGGAGCGCCCCGCGATCAATTCGGCTGTTCCGTCGGAGTGAGCGGGGACACTGTGATTGTGGGGGCATGCAACGAACTCGCGGGCGGCCGCCCCGCCGCGGGGGCCGCATACATTTTCGGAGATTACAGGACCCCCGTCTCGATCGCTATTAGTGCCCCGCTCGTGTCGATTCCGAAGGGGACGACGGACCAGTTCACAGCAATCGGAACCTACAGTGATGGCTCCACCGCGGACATTACCGCTCAGGCGGCCTGGGGCTCGTCCGATCCGGCAGTTACGATCACGGCGGCAGGGCTGGCGACTGGGGCGGCAGCGGGCGTTTCCAACATTACGGCGTCGCTGAACGGAATCGTGTCGAACTCATTCCAACTCACGGTATCGCCACCGGCGCTGGCATTCGTCAACATCAGCGCGCCCGACACGTGGATACCTTGGGGGACGACCGAGCAGTTTGCGGCAACCGGTACGTATGCCGACAACACCACCGCCAACATCACATCGCAGGTGAACTGGAACTCCAGCAATACGGCGGCGGTGAGCATCTCCAATGCCGGACTCGCGACGGCCGCCGGCCTCGGTTCCTCCAATATTACAGCCTCGATCGGCGGCGTCATCTCCAACGGCTTCACGCTCGGGGTGCGTTGCGCAAACGACATCAGTTCCACTACGATCGTGACGCGTGGCGCGATCACATTCAATTTCCTGACAAACAGGTTTGTCCAGCAGGTCACCGTAAAGAATAACCATCCGAACGGTCTTTCTGTTACGGGGCCGGTTTCTCTTGTTCTCGATAATCTCAGCCCTATCACACCTCTCGCCAACGCGAGCGGCGTAGTGTCTTGTAATTTACCTGGCGGCAAGTTCATCAGCCTGGCTGTTGGTATTCCTCTTGGACAGGAAATAACATTTACACTCCAGTTCACGAATCCCACTTTCCAGAACATCACATACTCGACGAGAGTCCTCGCGGGCGCTTACCCCCGATGAAAGGACCGGCCATGAAATACCTGGTGTTGCTGTTGAGCCTACCGGCGCTTTACGCCGATACACTTCACGTGAGTCTGGACACTTCGCCCTTGGGGGGAAATCTCTTTTCGATCGTGTTTTACCTGATTAACGGCGACGCCACCATGAACAACACCGCCACGGTGAGCAACGCGCAGTTCGGGGGAGGAAGCCTGCTGGGCGTTCCGACGCTGGCGACAACCGGCGCTTCCGGGTCCCTGGCGACCAGTTTGACACTCACGGATATTGAGTTCTTCAACGCCTATATCCACGATTTCGGCGCTGGCTCCAGTTTGTCATTCGATCTCGCGTTCACCGCCAACTTCGCGGGAGGAACACCGGATTCGCTTGCGTTCGTCCTGCTCGATGGCGCCACGCTAGCCCCGATTCCCACGCTGGACCCGCTCGGTAGCGACGTGCTTCTCCTGTTCGATCTCAGCAACCCCGGATCTGGTCAGGCGTATGCGACCGACCCGGAGCGCACAGCGATCACGTTAGCAGCTCCGGTGGTAACGCAGTCCGAGCCCGCAAGCGTACCCGAGCCCAGGTCGCTTGCTCTCACGGCAACAATGCTGGCGGGATTGGCATGCTGGCGCGGCGGCGCTCGTCTCCACTCCAAGTGGCGGCGGCGTATGTAACCGCCCGCGCTCTGCCGGGTGAAAGGGGAGAAGAGCGGATCTCAATCCGGTTCGCCGAGCAGCACGTAACCTGCCCACAGAGCCGGATCTTCGGGCAGAGGCAGCGCGCCGAACGGCGTATCGGCGCGCACCTCGCCTTTTCGCAACGCACGAATCAGCCGCAGTTGCGCATTCCGCAGGGCCTCGCTCTTACCGGTCTTACCCTCGAAGCGGTAAAAATCCTCGATGAGGCGCGCAGCCGGCACATCCGGCACATCCCAAAGGGTGGACACAACCGACGCCGCGCCGGCATAGAAGAACGCCCGCGCCAGTCCCGCCACGCCATCTCCGGAAATCCGGCCCAGACCCGTGCTGCAAGCGCTCAGCACCACGAGGTCGGCGCGCAGATCGAGAGAGTAGACCTCCTCTGCCGTCAGGCGGCCGTTGCCGCCCGGTAGTGCCGTAGTTCGCCCCAAAGCGAGAAACGAAGCGAGCGGGTTGCGGTTGTCGATGATGCCGTGAGTGGCGAGGTGAATCACCTTTGCGGCGGGCATGGCCGCCCGCACGCCAGCCTCGTCCGCCTCCTTCCCCTTCAGCAGCACGCCCGACCCCGCCGGCAAGAGAGCGGCAATCCTCTTCGCCTCCTGCTCCGATCCGGGCAATGCAGGCAGCGGCTTTCCAATCGCAGAGGGCATCCCGGCGGGATTCGCAACCAGCAGATATCGCGGCGGCAATACCGCGGCCCTCTGCCGGGCTTGCCGCGTGTACTCGAATACGTCGATTGCCGGCGCGTAATGCACGGCGTAGTCCTCGATCAGGTACCGGTTCCGCTCGTCCAATAGCGCGGCGAACGGCACTCGAAAAAGCGGGCCGCTCGGAATGATCGTCAAGCGGCTCCCCGGCTTCGAAGGCAGGCTGGAGCGGACCGGACGGATCAGGGCATCGTAGAGTTGGCGCCAGGGGTCTCGCGCGTGGCTGCCGGCCGGTACGGCCTGTCCGCTCCGGGCGGCAATGGTGGAGGCATCGCCGGAGCGTCCTGCCTCGTTGATCCACCGCTCGAGGGTCTGGGCGCCCGTTACGGTGCGCGCGTGGCCGATTCGCCCGCCGGGAGACACGGTCCAGATCACCGTTGCGCGCTCGTCCACCCAGTAAGCCAAAATGACGGAATTCAGCCGGCTGGCCAGCGCCGCGGCGCTCTCGCCGGGCGGAGCCGGGGCGATTCGCCGGTACGGCACGTTCTTCGTTGCCAGCAGGTCCAGCAAGGCCCGGCCGCGGGCCCGTTCCGCCGTTTCCAGGGCCTCGCGAGCCTCGCCTGTGTCCATCAGGATTTGGATCGAAAGGCCGCTGGCTGCCCGGTCCGTGTCCGAAAAGCCCTGCTTCATGAAATCCGTAGGCACGAGCCTGGCGCGCGCATCTTCCACCGACTTCATTAACTCCCTTACATCCCGGGCTGCTTCCCCGCTCTTGCCTGATTTCCACAGCGCCTGGGCGCGGTTCTCCAGCAGGCCGCGCCTGAGTTCGCCCCATCCGCCGCTCATCCGAAGCCCCTCTTCGGCAACGTCCCGCGCCGCCTCATACTGGCCCAATTGGAAACGGGTCCAGGACAACAGCATCAAGGTTTCGATCCTCGGCGGTGGCATCCCCCGCGCTTCCTCGAGCACCTGCACCGCGTCCCCAGCGTGTCCAAGGTGGAGGTAGGTTGAGGCCAGCGCCTCGAGGGTGAACTTGATAAGCAGCGGCGAGCCGGACTTCCGTGCAAGCTCGAGCCCCTCCTGGCCGTAGCGGAGCGCTTGGGAAGACCTGCCCAGCAGATTGAGCGCGACGCCCATGGCAACCAGGCTCTGAATGTGGCCTTGAACGTCGCCCGTAGCCTTCTGAAGATCCCGGGCCTGCTGATAGTTAAGGAACGCCTGGTCGGGGTGTCCATGCACGCGGTAGAGACGGCCGATGCTGGTCAACGTGCGCGCGAGCGCCCGCTGATCTCCCAGCGCCTCGAGAATCGAACGCGCCTGGCTCAAGGATTCGAACGCTGTATCGAAATTGTCCGCTCCGTATGCCAAGTCGCCTCGCGCGTGCAGGAGTTCGGCCTCGGCTCCTCGGGATCCGGTTTTTCGCGCCAGTTCCAACCCGCGCTGCACATGATCCAACTGCTCCGTGTCCGTGCCGAAGAATGACAGGCTGTAGTGCATCCTCGCGACGGCCGCCCAGTCCTCGATCGCTTCGAAGATCGCCATCGCGGCTTCGTACTCGCCGCGAGACTCCTGGTATCTGCCGGACATGTAGGCGTTCTGCCCGAGAAAGGTGTGGCTCTCGGCAGCCTTGCGCCGGTTTCCCGATCGCTCGTACAGCGCAAGCGCGGCGTGGATTTGAACGTTGGACGCCTCATACCGCGCCTCCCGGCTCAGCCCGGCTCCCAACGAGAATCGCGCCTGCGCTTCTGAAGGCTCATCGCGCTCCTGAATGGCGAGATCGATCGTCTGCTCGAGCGCGCTCCGCGCCGCGGGAACATCCCCGTTACGTAAAAGGCTCTCGGCGTGCGTCAACCACTCGGCAGCGGTCTTCTGAGCCAAAACCGGCAGCAAGGGAACGAGCAGAAGGAGCACGGCCAAGAGACGCATTGGATCACTTGGCCGTCAGTTGATTCACGGCGTAGCATGCCCTGGCCTTGTATTCGCTCGTACTCCCGCAAAGCCCTGCCGCCTCGCGGCGGGCTTCGGCGCTTCGTCCGGCGCGATCGTACGCCGCCGCAAGATACCACGAAATATCGTCCGAAAGGGCGCCGCCGCGCAGGCGGGCAGTCCGCAGCGACTCGATTGCCGCTTCATTCCGGTTCAGAAGCAGGCGGCACACACCCAGATAGAACGCTGGATCAGCCCTGTCCGGATACTTCTGAACGAGTCTTTCCAACCTGCCCGCCGCTTCCGCGTAATCGTCCTTGCCATACGGTTCAAGCGCGGCTGCAAGGTCCGTCAGATACTCTTTGTTATCGTCGCCGGCGCCGCGGTAGGTCAGGATAGCAGTGGCGGGGATCTTAATCGGCGCTTTGGCCAGGGTGAAGGGACTGACCCGCTGCGGCACGGCGGGCGCCGGCGCGGGAGCGGAGTACCGCATGCTCCGCAGGAACACGGCTCCCGTCACAATCACCGCTACGGCTGCCGCTGCCGCTGCCCACCGCCATAATCGAAGCCGGCCTCTCCGCGCTGTCTGCCACCTGGCGCGGATGCGCCTGTCCTCGGCTTCCGAAACGCCGGGAACCTCGTACTGGGCGAGATCAATACTCAACTGGCGGCAAAACGGGCAGACCGCAAGGTGACGGGCCACATCCTCGGCGCCTTCGAAAGCGATGCCGGACCGGGCCGCCATCAGGAGATCGGGCTTCGGACAGACACCCGCCGGCGGGTCGAGATCGCGCCGGAATTCCTGCTCCTCGGAATCGAATTCGGCGTTACTCATTCGGGGCCTCCGGGGACAATTGCCTGCGCAGGAGGCTGCGCGCGTATTGCAGATGTCCTTTCACTTGAATCTCGCTCAAACCGAGGCGCCCGGCGATTTCCCGCACGGTCATCTCCTGAACGTAACGAAGCGTCAGGCAGATGCGGTGTACCGGCTTCAGAGCCGGGTCTTCGAAAAGCCCGGTGAGCGGTTCGCCGCGGTAGGGTTGGTCCGCCGGACGCTGCTCGATGTAGCGTTTCTCCAGCCCGGCGCGCCGCCAATGGTCCGCCGCCCGGTTCTTTACGACCGCAAACAGCCATCCGGGGAGTCTTTCCGGCTCGATCGTTTTCCAGTTCTCGTGCAGCCGCAGGAAGGCGTCGGCGGTGATTTCCTCCGCGATGTCCCGCCGCCCCACGCATTGCATGGCGAAACGTATGACAACGTCGCGATACCGTCTGTACGCAAATTCGAATCCCTGCACAGAATACGTCCGAAACGGCCGAATCGGAATAAACGAGTCGAGGAGTACATTTTACCCCGGTTTTGCCCAATCCTATCCTCTACTTCCTGAAACTTCTGCCCAACAGGCCAATCGGAGAACGAAACCCTTGTCAACCAGCCAAGGGCTTCATCCCGGATGTCACTTCGGGTTGATGGAAATCAGGAGATCAGTTCGTGAGCGCCTGGTAAACAGAAGTCATGAACTTGGGCTGAATGTCGGTGGCATTAGGCATTAGCTGAATCATCAGAACGACTACGAGATGGCCTTCGCGGTCTACCTGGTAGGTGGTGCCGTAGGCTCCGCCCCAGCCGAAGGCGCCGGCGCCGGCCATGCCGCTTGCGCCGTAGCGATCGACGGTTTGGAATCCGAATCCGAAGCCGAGCCCGGTGGTGGAGTGGAGCGTTCCGGACTGGTCAGTGGTCATGAGCGCGGCGGCGCGCGGGCCGAGGATTCGCGCGCCTCCGAGCATGCCGCCGTTGCGGATCATCTCGAGGAAGCGGGCGTAGTCATGGGCGGTGGAGGTTAAACCGGCTCCGCCGGCGAAACTCTTACGGGGGCCATCGACGTAGTGCCCCTGTCCGCGGGCGCCTTCCTCGGCGCGAACGATCTTGCCGTCCGGACCGCTTGCGTAAACCGTGGCGACCCGGTCGCGCTCGGCGGGCGGGATGAAGAAGCGGGTGTCCTTCATTGCAAGGGGAGCGGTGATGCGGGTGCGGATGAACTGATCGAGCGGTATGCCGGAAGCCTTCTCGACAATGCAGCCGAGGATGTCGGTGTTATAGCCGTAAACGAACGCCTCACCGGGTTGGGAGACAAAGGGAAGAGTGCCAAGGCGCTCCATGGTTTGACAGATAGGCTCGTCTTTGTCGGCGGTGTACCAGCCGTTGCCGGCGGCGGGACCAAGTCCCTTGGCCTCATACAGAGCGGCAATGTGGGGCTCGCGTCCATAGGAAATGCCGGCGGTATGGGTGAGCAAATCGGCGATGGTGATGGGCCGTTTGGCGGGAACGATTTTCGCGGCCCCGTTCTCATCCTTGAGGGCGACGGTGGTCTTCTTGAAGGTGTGGATAAAGTCTCCGGCCGGCTGGTTGATGCCGATCTTGCCTTCTTCGATCAACGCCATGACCGCCGTGCTGGTGATTGCCTTGGTTTGGGAGGCAATGCGGAACAGCGTGCCGGTGGTCATTTTGCGGCCGGCTTCCTTGTCACTCCAGCCGAAGGCCTTTTCATAGGCGGGTTTGCCGTCGCGGAGGACCAGCGCAACGGCTCCGGCCACGCGATCCTGATCGACGAATTGCTGGAGGACGCGATCGATGCGGACCAGGCGATCGGGCGCGAGCGCG
>JADLBG010000370.1 GCA_020847895.1 Bryobacterales bacterium | reverse complement strand
CGTACGCATTCCTATGAAATCCTCACCTGGCTATAAACTATTCGTAGCGGATCGCTTCGATCGGATCCAGCTTCGCCGCCTGTACGGCGGGATAAATCCCGAACAATAACCCGATTCCCACCGACACACCGAAAGCCACGGCAATCGAAGAGGTGGTCACCACGGTGGACCAGCCAGCAGCCGCCGCAATTACTTTCGACAGGGTAAAACCAAACGCGATGCCGATCAATCCACCGAGAATGGAGATGAGCACCGCTTCGGTCAGAAACTGACGGACAATATCGGCCTGCCGGGCGCCGATCGCGCGCCGGATTCCAATTTCCCTGGTTCGTTCCAGCACCGTGGCCAGCATGATGTTCATGATGCCGATGCCGCCGACCAGAAGCGAAATACCCGCGATACAGATCATGACGATGCTGAAAATGGATTGCGTCCGCCGCCGCTGTTCGAGCAGTCCGGCAGGCACCGTAACGGTAAAATCTCCGGCATCCTTGTGCGTCGCCGACAGAATGGCGCTGACCACGTTCGCCGTCTCCACGGAGTCGTTGTTCGGCCTTACTTTGATGTAAATTCCGTCAATCTCGTCCTTGAGATAACTGTTATTGTCCTCAAAACGCCGCATCACGGTGTTCAAGGGGGCAATCACGAGGTTGTTGCGGTTCACCACCTCGAGGCCTTCCACATCGGAATCCGCGGTCGCCTGCTGCGCCAGCACGCCCACCACCTGAAGCCAGACGTCGTTGATCTTGACGTACTTGCCAACCGCGTGCTCATAACCGAGCAGGTTGACCTTCGCGGACTCCCCAAGCACGCACACGGTGGCCGAATTGGCGTTGTCGTTGTCGTTGAAGAAACGTCCTTCCACGACCTTGAGGCTGTTGATTTGCAGGTAATTGGGATCCACCCCGATCAAAAGCGGCGGCTCCTGCGCCGTCTTCGGGAGCACCTTCCCCGGTTTGAACCGCTTGCGGGGAGTGAGAGCTTCGATGCCGGGAACGTTCTCCGCAATCGCGCGGAAGTCGCGGAACGACAACCCCGGCGACACCTGCCGCCGCGCTTGCAATTCATTGCGGTCCACAGCCTCCTTGGCCTCGATGATGATATTGTTCACTCCGAGCAGATCAATGTAGCTGATCATTTCCTTCTCGACGCCCGCCGTGATGGCAAGCATCGCCACCACCGCGCCCACGCCGAAAATCATGCCGAGCATCGTCAGCCCGCTTCGCAGCTTGTGCACCAGCAGGCTTGAAAGCCCCATGTAGATTTCAGGCAGATAACCCGAGAGCATCGCTACTTCTTCCCTCCCGGCAGTGCTCCCATGGCCCCGCCTTTCGATTCTTCCGAACCCTTCTTGGCGCCAGGCTTGGCAAACGGATCCGCCAGCGCCACCATCTCTCCCGGTTTCACCCCCGACGTCAGCACCACCGTCGATTCCGTGCGTCGCGAAACCACCACCGGGCGCTCTTCGAACACCTGGCCCTTCCGGATATAGACAAACGGTTTTCCTTCCCGTTCAAACAAAGCCTGCGAGGGGACATGAACGGCATTAGGAATCTTTTCGACGATGATCTCGACATCCGCCAGCATCCCCGGCCGCAGCAGCATTTCCAACTGCGCGTCCTCTTCGGGCGGAGGAGGCAGCTTGGCTGCATCCAGATCCTTTTGCGTGTATCCGGTTCCCGGCTGCACGTTGCTTAACCCGCCGCCGCCACCGCCGCCGCCTCGGCGTCCGCCGGCCATCATTCCAGCGGGCAACTCGATCCCGGCCTTCTTCAGTTCCGCCTGGAGTTTCTTCTGGAATTCGGCCCGTTCCGCATCGTTCATGTCCGCGACGCTTTTACCGCCCGATGCCTTCTGCATTGCGGCGCGCATCTTCGTACGCTGCTCAGCGGTGAGGCCTCCCATGCGGCCTCCGCCCCCGCCGCCACCGCCGGGAGCCCGCGCAGAGCCGAATTGCGGGCCGCCCTGTCCACCACCGCCGGGAGATCCACCAAACTGCGCCATTCCCTGGCCGCCGGGGCCTCCCCCGCCTGGTCCAGCGCCGCCCGGCGCGCCTGCGCCAGGGCCGCCCATCATCATTGCGCCGCCGCCCATCGCGAATGGATTGGCGGCCACCGGTTTCTTACGGTTCGCTTCCGCCGTGGCCAGCACTTTGCTGATCTGCTCACTCGAAGCGCCCAAAGCCGTCAGCAGTTCCTTCATGTCGACGGAAAACACGACGTCGAACTTCTTTGCCGGATCATTCGAGAATACGTTCGCACTCGCCGTCCCGCTCATCGTTTTGATCTTGCCGTGCAACGTCTTGTCAGGGATCGAATCCAGCCGCAAAAACACGTCCTGGCCTTCCCTCAGATTCGCCCGGTCGAGTTCGCCGACGCGGCTGATCACCTCGAGTTCCGAGAGATCGAGCACATCCGCCACAGGCATTCCCGGCTGCACCTGGTCGCCTTCGCGGATGTCGGGAATCTGCATGCCAGGTATGAAAAAGCCGCCGGCGCGATTTTGGCGGATCGCCACCAGCCCCGTCATCGGCGCGAGCAGTTTCACCTGCATCAGCCGCTGGCGCTCGCGGTTCAACTCGAGGATGGACTTGTTCTTCTGCTCCTGAAGGACCGCCAGTTCGGCTTCCGCCTGCTGCAGCCGGCTCTTGATGTCGCTTTCGAGCTGCTTCAGGCGCCGGCGCGCTTCCTCGAGGTTCAGGTCGTTCTTCTTCGCGTCGATGGCGGAGAGCAGTTCGTTGCGCTTCACCTCGAGTT
>JADLBG010000369.1 GCA_020847895.1 Bryobacterales bacterium | reverse complement strand
GGAAAGCGGGTAGAATAGGTCAATGGCCTTCCGGACCCCAGTAATTACGGCCTTGTGCACGGCTGTCTTCTGTTATGCGGAGCCGCCCACTGCCGCGCACCTGCCTCCGGCGGTCTCGAGCGCCTTCCACCGCATCTCTCCGGATTCGCTCAAAGGCCACCTCTCCTTTATCGCCTCCGATCTTCTCGAAGGCCGCGACACCCCTTCTCGCGGACTCGACATCGCCGCCGAATACATTGCCGCCCAGTTCCGCCGCGCCGGTCTCCAACCAATCCCTGGAACGAACAGCTATTTCCAATCGGCGCACTGGAAGTACAAGACGGTTCCCGCCAGCGCCATTACGATGACCTTTGAAAGAGGCGGCGAGCGGATACAATTTGACGGAACGCGCTTCACCATTCTCAACCCCCAGGCCCGGGATATTCGGGACGCCGTGGTCTACAAAGCCTCCCTGGAGAACCCCGGCCGGTTGAACCATCTGCCGGAAGGTTCCCTGGAGGGAAAGGTGGTGCTGCTCACGGCGCCTGCCCCGTCCCAGATGGCGAAACATGCTCACCGTTTGCGAGATCTCGAACGGCAGGTGGAGCGGCTCCGGGCAGCCGCAACGCTGATCGTTCGGAAGGGCTCCGCGGGCGGGGGCGTTCACGGGCAACTGATCGATCCCGAAGACAGCCGGGCGCCCCGCCAGGAGCGCGATTCGGGCATTCTTGCGGTGTATTCCAATGAGTTGGCCTCAGCTTTTGAATCGCTCCCGGAGGGTGAAGCCGCCGCGAAGGTATCGCTGCACATCCCGGAGCCGAGCGAATCGCCAGTGGAGTTGAAGAACGTGATCGGAATCCTCCCCGGCTCCGATCCGAAATTGAAAGACACCTACCTGCTGGTGACGGCTCATTATGACCATATCGGCACCACCGCGCCGGAGGATGGTGACGGCATCTACAACGGCGCCAACGATGACGGCAGCGGAACGGTCTCGGTGATCGAGATCGCCTCGGCCATGGCATCGATGGAACAGCGTCCGCGCCGGACCGTGGTGTTCATGACCGTCTTCGGGGAGGAGCAGGGCCTGTTGGGGGATTACTACTACGCCCGCCATCCCATCTTCCCGCTCGAGAAGACGATCGCCGACATCAATCTCGAACATATGGGCCGGACCGACGACAGCGAGGGGCCGCATGCCAACAGCCTGTGGATGACCGGCTTTGACTACTCGAACATCCTTGATGTGTTCACCGCCGCCGGCATGCTGACCGGGGTAGAGATCCAGAAGCACGAGGGAAACTCCGACGCCTTCTTCAGCCGCAGCGACAATGCGGCCTATGCTGAATCCGGCATCCCTGCTCACACCTTCTGCGCCGTGTTTTTGTTCCCGGATTACCATGGCCTGGGCGACGAATGGCGGAAGATCGACTACGACAACATGGCCAGGCTCGACCGCACGGTGCTTGCGGCGGTCTGGACGCTGGCCGAACGCTCCGAAGTCCCCCACTGGAACGACCGGAACGCTAAGACAGACCGCTACCGCGAGGCCAGGCAATCGGAGGGGAACAAAGTCAACCCCTGATCTCGTCCTGAATAGTGCGGCATGGCTGAACTCGCTATAGAGACGAATTCGCTGAAGAAGGTGTACCGCTCCTTTTGGAGCGGGCGCGAGGTGCTTGCCGTGGACGGCGTCACTTTACGGGTGGAGCGTGGGACCACATACGGGCTGCTCGGTCCGAACGGGGCAGGCAAGACCACTTGTGTGAAGATGCTGCTCTCGGCTGTTCATCCCAGCGCGGGAACAGCGCGTCTGTTCGGGCGGGATGCCGCCGAACCGGAAGCGCGCCGCTCTATCGGCTACCTGCCTGAGAATCACCGTTTTCCCACCTACCTCACCGGAAACAGCATGCTGGACTTCTATGGCTCGCTCTCGGGCATGGAAGCCGCTCTCCGCAAACGGCGCATCCCGGAACTGCTCGAACTGGTAGGGCTCGACCGCTGGGGCGACATGCGGTTGGGGAAGTATTCGAAAGGCATGCTCCAGCGAGTGGGTCTCGCGCAGGCGCTTATCCATGAGCCGCAACTGCTGATTCTCGATGAGCCTTCCGACGGCGTCGATCCCGTCGGGCGAAAGCAGATCCGGGACATTCTGCATTCCCTCGAAGAACGCGGTGTCACGATCTTCGTCAATTCGCACTTGCTGGCCGAAGTGGAGGCGTTTTGCCGCGATGTCGCGATTCTCCACAAGGGCAAGGTGGTACTGGAGGGCAAGGTGAAGGAACTCACTGCCGGGAAGGGATACCGCCTTACCGTGCCTGCGGCGCTGCCGGATAATATGCGCGCGGAGATCACCTCGCAGGCCAGTTCTTCGGTTGCCCGCGATGGCGTGCTCGATCTTCAGTTCAGCAGCCGAGGCGAGGCCAACCGGGCGATTGACCTGCTGCGCGGCCGGCAACTCGAAATCGAAGCCCTGACGCCCACCACCAGCACCCTTGAAGAGGTCTTCATCCGGAGTATCAATGGCTAGCCACACCTATGGCGCCACGCAGGCCATCGTGCTCGACACCTTCCGCGAAGCCTTTGCCCGCAAGATCTTCTGGGGCCTGTTCGGACTCTCCACGGCAATGGTTCTGTTTTTCCTCTTCATCATGAAGATTGACATCGTGGAGGGCGCCGCGGCCACCATTTCGATGTTCGGGATGCAAAGCGGGAGGGAAATCGACGCCGGGCGCCTGGTGAAGCAGGTCCAGGCCGGCATTGCCACCTTCCTTTATACCTGGGGGATGTTTCTCGCGGTGTTCGCTTCGGCGGGGTTGATTCCCAGTATCCTCGAACCCGGACGCATCGAGCTTCTGCTTTCGAAGCCCGTCAGCCGCACCCACCTGCTGCTTGGCCGGTTTCTCGGCAACCTGTTGGTAGTCGGCTTCAACATCATCTACCTGGTTGTTGGTGTCTGGTTCATCCTTGCCTTCAAAACAAACATCTGGACGCCGGATTTTCTCATCTCCATCGTGTCCACCATCTTCCTGTTTGCCGTTCTCCTGTCCGTGGTGGTGCTCATCGGCGTGACGCTGGAGAGCACGGCGCTGGCCGTGATGATCCCGGCCGGATTGATGGTGATCAGCCCGATCCTGGCGCAGCACAAGATCATGATGCGGCTGCTCAGTTCGGAGTGGTCGCGACGGTTGTGGCGAGGGTTGTACGAACTGCTGCCGAAGGTCTATGACCTTGGGAAAATGACGCTCGATTTCGTCATGGACCGCAGCGTGGAGAGTTTCGCGCCTGTGTATAGTTCCGCTGCGTTCGGGGCCGGCGTGCTCGCGCTGGCTATCTACATTTTTCAGAGGAGGAACTTCTGATGCGCCATTCCTTGCTGACGGCCACGGGCGTCTTTCTCCTGCTGGCATCGTGCGCGCAGCAACCGCGGAAAGGGCTGGTGCTCGAGACCTCTATCGAACGCTATATTCCAGGAGATACGGTAGTGCTGGCGGGAGCGAGCGTGGAGCGGCTACTGGCCACGCCGCTCTACAAGCGCCTGGTGAGCGAGCAGAAGCTTCCGCAACTTGACGAGTTTGCCAGGAAGACCCGTCTCGATCCGAGAAAGGACATCCAGGAATTACTTGCCGCCTCGAACGGAAAAGACACCATCATGATCGCGCGCGTGCGGATCCACGATGCGGCCGCGCTTGAAGCGGCGCTCGAGAAAGAGGGCGCCAGGCGCATTCCCTTCGAAAAATACACGCTCTTCGGCAGCGGCGACGGTGCGGTGGTCTTCGTCAATGATTCCATCGCGCTTGCCGGACGCGCGGATCATCTCAAGACCGTGCTTTCGGGCGGCAAGGAAGACGATGCAAAGAAGCGCACGGTTCTCGGCGAACTTTCGAAGCTCTCTCCGGAAAGGCAACTTTGGGCTGTGGCGATCGGCGGATTCGCTCCCATGCCGCTGCCCGAAACGGGCAACCTCGCCAATCTCAACCGGGTCTTTCAATCTCTCAAATCGGTCACGATGACGATGGATCTCTCCAACGGTGTCAACCTCGCGGCCACGGGCGTCTGCGCCAAGGAGAGCGATGCCAGGCAATTGAAGGACATGCTCCGCGGCCTCATCGGCTTCGGGCGGCTGAGCACGCCCAGCGACAAGCCGGAGATGCTGCGCTTCTTTGACGGCATTCAGGTGGACCAGGCCGGCGGCACGGTGAATCTGCGCGCTGTCGTTCCGATGGACATGGTGGACTATTTCCTCAAATTGACGGAGAAGCCGAAACCGGCCGCGTAACGTCCGTCAAGCCCCTCCCGATCCATGACTAATGCCGCGTACAATAGCGATAGTGAATCGCCGTCAGTTTCTTGCCGCTTCGGCGGCCGCGCTTGCTCCCCTCGATGCGGCCATTGCCGGAAACATCATCGACACGCACACGCACTTCTATGACCCTTCACGCCCGCAAGGTGTTCCCTGGCCGGCCAAGGGCGATCCGGTGCTTTACCGGACGGTGCTGCCTGGGGAATTCCGGCGGCTGACGAAGCCGTACGGAGTCAAGGGGACCATCGAGGTGGAAGCGAGCCCGTTGCTCGAGGACAACCAGTGGGTGCTGGACCTGGCGGCGAAGGACAAGATCCTGGTAGGCACGGTAGGCCATTTGCAGCCAGGGAAGCCGGACTTTCCGAAGCATCTGGAGCGGTTCCAAAAGAACCGGCTCTTCTTAGGTATCCGGTTGGGGCGTCTGTGGGGACCGGGCGGCCGGGAAGACTTGCCGGAGCGCGAGTTTGTGGCGCACGTGAAGATGCTGTCAGACGCGGGGCTCGAAGTGGACATGATCGGGGGAGCACACTTGATGACGGATGTCGTGCGGCTGAGCGACGCCGTTCCAGACCTGCGGATCGTAATCAACCACCTGCCGGTTGATCGCCCGAAGGAGTCCGCGGACAAGACGGCGTTTGAGACCGCGTTGAAGGAAATTGCGCACCGGCCGCTGATTTACGCGAAGGTATCAGGAGTGTTGCGAAAGGTGGACGGCCGGGTCCCGGCGGATGTGGCCTACTACAAGCCGGCGCTCGATGAGTTGTGGGAGATCTTTGGCGCGGACCGCGTCGTATATGGCAGCAACTGGCCGGTGAGCGACAAGATCGCTCCCTATGGGACAGCGTTTCAGGTGGTGCGGGAATACTTCACAGCGAAAGGGCAGGACGCGGCGGAGAAATACTTTTGGAAGAATTCGCGGAAAGCGTATCGATGGGTGGCGAGATAATGGCACGTTTGTTCCTATTGTTCATGCTGGCTGCCGTGACGATGCCCGGGCAGCAGGGAGCGCGGCAGCGGTTCGAGGCACAGTGCGCGATGTGTCACGGGGCGGACGGCACGGGAGGCGAGCGCGGACCGTCCTTGTTCCGGTCGGGCCTCAACCAGGCGGGGCTGCGGGACATCATCCAAAATGGGAAGCCCGCCGCGGGAATGCCGGCCTTCCACCTGCCGGAGCAGGCAATGAACGAACTGCTTGCCTACATCCGCACGCTCCGTCCGGCGCGTCCCATGGCAACGGAGCGTCCGCATCCGCCGCTGAAGCCTTTGCCTTTTTCCTCACTAGCCAGTCCGATGAAAGGGGATTGGCCGACCTACCACGGGGTGTTGACAGGGAACCGGCACAGCATGCTGGACCAGATCAACCGGGGCAACGTGAGGAGCCTTGCGATGCGGTGGATGTACACAGTACCTGGTGCACAACGGTTGGAAGTGACTCCGGTGGTCGTGGACGGGGTAATGTATGTTACCAACGTCAACGCGGCGCACGCCATTGACGCGACCAACGGGCAGCCACTGTGGCACTACCAGCGCCCGCGCACGGCGGGATTGGTGGGGGACGCGGCGGGAGGCATCAACCGCGGAGTGGCGGTGTTGGGCGACAGCGTATTTCTGGTGACGGACCATGCCCATTTGCTGTGCCTGGAACGGCGGACGGGGAAACTGCGATGGGACACGGAGATGGCGGACTACCGCGAGCATTACGGATCGACTTCGGCTCCGCTGGTGGTGGGAGACCTGGTGGTTGCCGGCGTGTCGGGAGGGGATGAAGGGATCAGGGGATTCGTGGCGGCGTTCCATGCCGATACGGGGAAGGAGGCATGGCGGTTCTGGAGCATGCCGAAGCCCGGCGAACCGCTGTCGGAGACGTGGGTGGGACGGGCGATCGAGCACGGCTGTACCGCTACGTGGCTGACAGGCACCTATGACGCTTCCACGGGGCTACTCTATTGGACCACCGGCAACCCCTGCCCCGACTATAACGGCGATGAGCGCAAGGGGGACAACCTCTACTCGGATTCCGTTCTGG
>JADLBG010000368.1 GCA_020847895.1 Bryobacterales bacterium | reverse complement strand
TCCGGCACATGCGGAAGCACTTCGCGCTCGAAATAATCGGCGATGCTCTCCTTCAGCGGCACGTTCTCGTAATCGCGCAGTTCCGGGTCCGGCTCCGGCTTCCCGTCCGCATCGGTACAAGCATCAGCGCTTTCGTCCCGTTCGGCTAACCCCGCCAGCACCGCCTTCCTCACCGGGGCGGCGGCGCGCAACCCGGCCTCGGTCAATGCGTCCGCGAACGCATCCCGGTTCTTATAGAGAATGCTTCCGTCCATCGACCCCAGCACGCCCAGAATCTCCTTCTGCTTCGCGATGCCCGCTTCCACCTCCGCTTCAGCGGCTTTGCCTTTCTTTTTACTGCTTGCAAGCGCCATGAAGCCCGATTGGACCTTCACACGCTCGATCCGTTCCGGCGTGGTCTGAAAATTCAGGCGGAGCGGACGCTCCACAGTGATCTTGCGGTAGCCGAAATCCGCGGTGTCGAAAATCTTGGTGTACGGACCTTCCTCGAAGGCTTGTGCAAGCCGCGCCAGTTCCAGAATGTGTTCCTCCGATAGCTCATTCCGCTTGTCGCCGAGGCTGCGGCGCATCTTCCGGGCGAAGACTTCTACTTCCTTCCCGTTCTCCTTCCGTGTGGCCGCTCCATTCACCAGCAATACCTTCTTCCGGCGGTTCCTCGGCTTGCGGTTCGTCAGCACCCAAATGTAGGTATTGATCCCCGTGTTGTAAAAGAGTTGGTTCGGAAGCCCCACAATGGTTTCCAGCCAGTCGTTCTCCAGAATCCAGCGCCGGATTTCGCTTTCCCCGCTCCCGGCGTCGCCCGTGAACAGCGGCGAGCCGTTCATGACGATCGCAATCCGGCTGCCGCCTTCTTCCACCAGCTTCATCTTGGACAATAGATGTTGCAGGAACAGCATCTGGCCGTCACTGATCCGGGGCAACCCGGCGGCGAACCGTCCAGCCTCTCCCCTCGCCTCTTCACCGCTGATGAACGCCTGCTCTTTCTTCCAGTCTTTCCCGTAAGGTGGATTCGTCAGCATGTAGTCGAACGTCGATCGTGGGTGGCCGTCTTCCGATAGACAAGACTTCGGTTTGATGTTTTCGGCGTCCCGGTCGTCCCCCTTGATGAGCATGTCTGACTTGCAGACGGCGTAGGTTTCATCGTTCACTTCCTGCCCGAACAGGTGAATGTGCGCGTGCGGGTTGATGTCGGACAGCACATATTCCTTGAAGATGGACAGCATCCCGCCCGATCCGCAGGCGCAGTCGTACACCGTCCGCCGCACTTCTTCTTGTTTCAGGATTCCCCGGTCCCCGTTGATCAGCAGCCGGACCATCAGGCGGATGACTTCCCGCGGCGTGAAGTGTTCGCCGGGGTTCTCGTTCGATTGTTCATTGAACCGGCGGATCAACTCTTCGAACACCGTGCCCATCGTGTGGTTGTCCACCCGGTCCGGATGCAGGTCCGCTTCTCCAAACTTCTGGATCAGCAGGAACAGCAATCCCTTTTCGTCCAGCGTGTCGATCGTGTTCCGCAGTTTGAACTTGTCGATCACATCCTTCATGTTTTCGGAGAAGCCGTTGATGTAGGCCCGGAGGTTCTTCGCGATGTTCTTCGGGTCGTCCAGCAACTTCTCAAAGTCAAACTTGGAGACGTTGTAGAAGGAATGGCCGGAGGCGCGGCGAAGCTGGCCTTCCAGATTCTCCAGTTTCCCGTAGAGGTCGGCGTACCGCTTCAGTACCTTCTCCTTCGACGGGGCCAGCACGCAATCAAGCCGGCGCAGCACGGTGAACGGAAGAATGACATCCGGGTACTTCCCGCGCTTGAAGTCATCCCGGAGGACTGCATCGGCGATCGACCACAGAAAGCCGCTGATCTCCTGAAAGTTGGAACTGTTCATACGCAACCTTGCAGAATATCGCGCCGCGCGCGCCTGTGTCTGGCCAGCCTCTCCTCCTGTCGCGAGGCGCGGCACGCGAGGCCCTCTCCAGCATGCATCCGTCGGCAATCGGCGTTCATCTCCGTTCATCTGCGGCCAGGTTCATTCGCTTCCCAATAAGCCCGTTGACGCGTTCACGGGCAATGAAAGAAAATTTCACCCCACCCCCAACCCCATACAAACAAACCACATCCCCCACCCACCCGCCAAGTACACTAAAGCCGTAAGGCGGCAGCCTTCAGGAAGGATCACCAAATGTCCGATTTAGAGAAAAAACAACAAATCGCCCGGGAAAACGGTAAGAAATCCAAAGGCCCCATCACCCCCGAGGGCAAGAAGCGTTCCTCCCTCAACAGCATCACTCACGGCCTCGCCTCCAAGTGCGTCGTCCTCGCCACCGAATCGCAGGATGCCTATGACGATCTCGCCGCCAAATACCAGCACGAATGGCAGCCCGTTTCCGTCACCGAAAGCCATCTCCTCACGCAAATGGTCAACTCCTGCTGGCGTCTCCGCCGCATCTGGGCTCTCGAAACCGCGCTCATCGACTCGGAAACGTTCATCGAAAAGGCCGCTTTCGAAGCTGCTTGGACCAGCCACCACCCCGCCATGCGCACCATGGACTCCGTCGCCTCCATCCTCATCGAAAACCCCATGGCCATCGAGACGCTCCAACGCTACGAAACCCGCTACGACCGTCTCTACCGCTCCTCCATGGACCAGCTCATCAAACTGCGCCGCCTCCGCCACGCTCCCGAAATCGCTCCCGCCCTCCCCGCGCCGGAACCGCACCCGGAAACCGTCCCGGAAGCCGCATCGGAACACGTCGAGCCGCTTCCCCAGCCTGCCGCCCCCGCCAACTGGCTCACTCGTCTGCTCGCAATGCTGTTCTCCTTCCTCGCTGTATTCCTGACGAAGACCCCGAAATCCCGAAAATCCGCCCAAAACCGGACCTCAAAATCAAGCAAACCGATTTCTCTCGCCGAAGCCTCCTTCTGGACCTTCGAATTCCCGGAATTCTTCTCCTGGCTCACCTCATTTATCCCCAAAACAGCCGCTTCCGCCCCCGAAATGCCGCCCCAGAGTGAGTAAGATCCCGTGCGGAGAGACAAGAAGTCACCCCGGCGCGTGCAAAGTGCGCCCCCTCCATCTCCACGGCCGGCCCCCGTCTACCCATCCACCGCCGCCGCCTTCGCCTCGAAATGCCTCCGCTTCACCCCCGACCCCACCCAATCCCGCCTCCTCTCCGCCAACCCGCCGCGCTGCATCCTCAATTGCTCCCGCCAGTGGGGCAAATCCACCGTCAGCGCCGTCAAAGCCCTCCATCACGCCCTCACGAACCCCGAAAGCATCACCGTCATCATCAGCCCTTCCGCCCGCCAATCGGCCGAACTCGTCCGCAAAATCTCCGGCCTCCTCCGCAAACTCGCCATCTCCCCCCGCGGCGATGGCGATAACGAAATCTCCCTCCTCCTCCCCAACCACTCCCGCATCGTCGGTCTCCCCGGCAAGGACTCCACCATCCGCGGCTTCTCCGCCGTCTCCCTCCTCCTCATCGATGAGGCCGCCCGCGTCCCCGACGAACTCTATCTCTCCGTCCGCCCCATGCTCGCCTCCTCCGAAAACGCCCAGCTCTGGCTCAT
>JADLBG010000367.1 GCA_020847895.1 Bryobacterales bacterium | reverse complement strand
TCCTCCTTCTGCGCTTGCAGAGTGGCGATGTCCTCCTCGGCGTGTGTGACGTCCCCGGTTTGCTTCCGCGCCCTGTCGATTCCGCGCACGGCGGTTGCGGCCTTACCGGCCGCGGTGCTGAGTTTTCGAGAGCCGAACAGCGCTCCCAGCAGGCCCGCGCCAATGGAGACAGCGCTCTCGAGCATGGCGCTCTGCGATTCGGTTTTTTCCTTATCCAACTTCTGCCGCGCGCGGCGGATCTTTTCTTCGAGAGCGGCCATCCGGGGAGCGTACCGGTCGCGCACGGCTTGCAGGTCCGCGTCGCGGTGCTCGCGGGCGAGAATTTGCAGACGCACCCGGAAATCCCGCTCCGATTCTTCCTGGTTCGACATCTCACTGGTGGACGGGCTCAGGTAGAGATCGAGCTTCTGATTGGAGAACAGCCAGTTGAGGAACTCCTTGTTCCAAAGGGCATAGCTCTTCGCCTTGGCGGCGGCGGGGGGCAAATCCACAAACTTGGCTCCATCGGCGGGTGCGTTCTCCAGTTCATCGGCGGTGGTATCGGTTTCGGCGGCATCCTCCCAACTCACCGGAGTCGCGTCCGCCGTGATAGGAGCGAGAATGTTCACCGTACGGGTGAGGTCGACATTCCGCTTGGCATCGAGAAACTTCACCTCGGCCGAGCCGAACAGCTTGGGCTTGTATACCGGGGAAGAGGACCGCGCGGGGACGAAGTACTGCGGAATCTCCGGCGGCAGCACCGGGCGGGCTCCGGAGGTGACGCCCGTCAGGGCCGTTGCGCTCGTCTTCGGAGTTTCGACGGGAGCGGCAGCTTTGTGTTCCTCCATCAACAGCTTGATCTGGGCGCGCGTGAGCGGTCCGCTCAGATAGGACATCGCCCAGCGAGTCTGAAACACCACCGGACCGCCGCGGTGCACATCGTTCATCAGGAACACGCGGTTGCCGAGGCTCGACAGCATGCGGTCCATGTCCTGCCGGTCGAACCCGCCTCCGCTGCCGGCGGCTACGCTCTCCAATCCGTCGAGCACGCGATTCTTGTCGCGCTCGGTTTGCAGCCTTCCGATGAACCAGGTGCCCGCGTTCGAGAGTCCTTTGTAGTCGAGATCCACGGGGTTTTGCGTGGCCAGCACCACCCCCACCCCGAAGGCGCGCGCCTGCTTGAGCAGCGTGAGCAGCGGCCGCTTCGAGGGCGGCTCTCCCACCGGCGGGAAGTAGCCGAAAATCTCGTCCATGTAGAGCAAGGCGCGCAGGCTGGTAGTCCCGGTCTGCTGGCGCATCCACGCAAGCGTCTGATTGAGCAGCAGAGAGACGAAGAACATGCGCTCGGTGTCGGTGAGATGGGCGATGGAGAAGATGCTCATCCGCGGCTTGCCCCGCGCGGTGAACAGCAGCGATTGGATATCGAGCGGCTCCCCTTGCAGCCACACTTCGAAGCCCGGCGAAGCGAGAAGATTGTTCATGGCCATCGCCAGTGAGAAGCGCTCCTTGGCGGGATAGAATCCCTCGATGTCCAATACGCCGATCTTCGTCAGCGGCGGGGTCTGCACCTGGTGGATAAGGCCCGCGATATCGAGGTTCTGGCCATTGCGCCAGGCGTTGTCGAACAGGTTCGAGAGCAGAATGTGTTCGCGGCTCTGAATGGGATCGGCGTCAATTCCGAGCAGGCCGAGGAGCGCCGTGGCGGTCGCGCTGATGCGCTCGCGAAACATCTCGCGATCGTCGATGACCGCCCGCGGCGGAGCCTCGAAGGACCGCAGGACGGATACCGGCAGCCCCGCGTCACTTCCCGGCGTGTAGATGGAGAAGTCACAGTTCTTGCGCAGGTTCGCAATGCGCTCGCCGCTTTCCCCCCATTGGGCCAGTCCGTTTCGCCACAACTCCGCCTGCTGTCTTGCGAACTCATCGGGATCGAGATTTTTGCGGCGCGCATCATCCTCGTTGATCCAGGGCCGGAACTGTTCGGGCTTCAACTCGGGGAAGGTGAGCAGCAGGTTTCCCAGGTCGCCCTTGGGATCGATGATGAGGGCGGGGATGCCGTCCATGGCCGCTTCCTCGAGAAGGCTGAGGCAGAGTCCCGTCTTGCCGCTTCCTGTCATGCCGACGCACACGGCATGCGTCACCAGGTCTCGAGACTCATAGAGGAGCAGGTCATCCTTGAGGGCACGGGAGGCCGCGTCGTACTGGCGGCCGAGATAGAAGACGCCGAGTTTTTCGAAATCCTGCATGCCTATTCAGGATACACGGCTCATGCCGGCCGGCATTGCCGGTGGCTGCGCCTACATGCGCAGGTAGATCTTCTGGCGGTCCAAGCCCCAAAGGAACAGCCAGAGAATGCCGTAGTACGCCACAAATACAAACATCACCCAGTACAGGGGCGAGTCCGGAGGGGCGAACGGCCGCACGGCCTCGCCGATCATATCGTGGATGATGTAACCGGCGAGCGGATTCAGGCCGAACACGCGCAGCATTCCCCACTGCTTGCCCTTGAGGTCAGACCACCAGACAAACAGCGCATAGACTAGAAGCGAGAAGCCGGCGGAAAACCAGAGGTAGGAATTCGACCCGGCGCGCTGGCTCATCGTCCAGAGGTCCACGGGCCGGGAGGGTGGGAAGAAGGGGGGCTCGGTCAGCCACGCGGTCCACCCGCTTGTCTGCATGGGCTGGAATACCGCGTTCAGGCAGGAAAGAGCGTATCCGAACACGCTCAGCACGACGCCCCAGCGGACCAACGGCTTCAGCGCGGCTTTGGGGCCATGCTCGGTAACGAAGTCATAAGCGAACGAACCCACAAGCGTTGGGATGGACCACGAGAGAAACCCCAGGGGGCCGCCGTCGATCACCTGTCTGGCGTTGAGCAGCG
>JADLBG010000366.1 GCA_020847895.1 Bryobacterales bacterium | reverse complement strand
TGACGCCCACCATAGTGCAGTCCCCGTTCAATCCGCTGGGATTGCCAGTGTGCACAACCCCCGCGCCCACCGCTGCCGAAGTGGCGGCAAACCCGGCAAAATTCGCGGGCACTTCCTTTGATCCGGCACGTTACATCGACTGGCAATTTTCGAAGAAGGAGGAAAGCTCCGCGGCCCCCGCGGCCGGCCCCCCTCCGCCGCCAGCCCCGCAGCCTGCTGCCGGTCCGCCCGCAGGCTCACTGGCAACGAATGATCCGAACGTGTTCGTCACCCCATCCGGCGCCACCTGGAACCGTCCGGGAACGCTGCCCGTGTTTCCGGATTCGGCCGGCTATGACCAGTGGCGTTTGAAGACCTTCGGGGTTCAAGGCAGCGTGTAGGCGATGACGTAATCGGCCAGCTTTACGGGCAGCTTCGCGTGTCCGCCCACGGCGACGACGACGTATTGCTTGCCGCCCGGCGTCACGCGATAGGTCATCGGCACGGCTTGCGCGCTCGTGGGAATTCTCGCCTTCCACAACTCCGCCCCGGTTGCCGTATCGAACGCGCGGAAGTAGTAATCAAGCGCCGCTCCGATGAAGGTGACTCCACCCGCTGTCGTCATGGCGCCCGCCACAAACGGCGTCCCCCAGTGAAACCACAGCGGCAGCGGCGCCAAGTCGCGCGGCGTGCCGAGCGGAACGCTCCACTTCACCTTGCCGGTGGCGAGTTCCACCCCGTGCAACATGCCCCACGGCGGCGGGCTGCACGGCAATCCCCAGGGTGACATGAGCGCGAATCGGATCATAATGTACGGCGTGCCGTTCATGGGCGCAAACTCGGCGTCGGGGTACTGCTTTCGCGCCAACTCCCGATCCTCGCGTCTATACAGTTTGACGAAGAACGGCATTCGCGTGTCGCCCACAACGGCAATGCCGCGCTCGGCATCAAAGGTCAGGCTGCCCCAATTCGTGCCCCCGACGTTTCCCGGCGTCATGATGCTGCCGCGCAGGCTCGGCGGCGTGAAGATCCCCTCATTCCGCGCTCTGGCGATGAGTTCCCGGCATCGCCGTTTGTCCCAGAACGTCAGTCCCCAGGCTTCCTCCGGCTTCAGCGAATAGCGCGAGAGCGGCGGCGGCAGAGTGGGGAACGGCTGCGTGGGCGATGTCCGCTCACCCGGAACGTCACTCCTCGGAACGGGCCGCTCTTCCACGGGAAACACCGGCTTGCCGGTTTCCCGGTCGAGGACAAAGATGTGTCCCATCTTCGTCGCCTGCGCTACCACGTCCCTGCCTTTGAGCGTTAGCAGAACAGGCTGCGCCGGCACGTCGAAATCCCAGAGATCGTGGTGCACCACCTGAAAGCTCCACACCACCTTGCCCGTGGATCCATTTAGCGCCACGACGGAGTTCGCATAGCGGTTAGCGCCCAGCCGCTCGCCGCCATAGAAATCCGGGCTGGCGCTTCCCGTGGGGACAAAAATCAGGTCGCGGCCGGCATCCACGGAGAGAATGGACCAGGCGTTCCCGGCGCCGGTCTTGAGCGCGCTGTCCTTTTCCCAGGTGGCGTAGGCGGGGTCGTCCTTCTGCTTCGGAACCGGATTCCAGGCCCACCGCAACGCGCCCGTCCGGGCATCGAAGCCGCGGACCACGCCGCTCGGCATGTCGGTGCGGTTATTGTCGTTGATGGCGGAGCCCACCACCACCACATCCCGCACCACGGCGGGAGGAGAGGTGAAATGATACTCCCCGCGGCGCTTCTCGATGATTCCCTCGGCCAGATTCACTTCTCCGCTCTTCCCGAACGCGGCGACGGGCTTCCCATCCGCCGCCCACACGGACACCAGCCTGCCATCCTGCGTGGCGACGTAAAGCCGCGGTTTGTGGTCCCGCGGGTCGCGCCAGGCGGCGATGCCGCGGCATGTGAAGCCATCGCCGAAGTCGCCCTTGCGGTTCAAGTGGGGGTCGAACTTCCAGCGCTCGGCGCCGGTTTCCGGATCAAGCGCGATAATGCGGTTGAGCGGAGTGACCACATACAGCGTGCCGTCGATCATCAGCGGTGTCGCCTGAAACGAACTGCGGACGCCGGTCATCTTGTCGTCCACCACGTCACCGGTGCGATACGTCCACGCCACCTTGAGATTGCCCGCGTTCTGAGGCGTGATATCCGCCAGCGGGGAATGCCGCATGCCGCCGGCGTCATGCCCGTAGACCGGCCATTCCTCCACTTGCCCCGCACCGCCGGCAGCGGAGAGCGCCAATCCGAACACGACGATGCGAAAATGGTGCATATCCGGATGATGCCTCCTAAGTGCTTCCGGAACAACCAGCACTCTACCCCAGTTTCCGGATGACCGTGCGCACGGCGCCCTGGATCACGAGGTCGGAGCGCGGATGGAGTTCCGGGTAGGCGGCGTTTTCGGCCTTCAGAAACCACTGCCCCTTGACGCGCACCAGGCGCTTGAGCGTGCTTTCGCCGTCGATGAGAGCGACGACAATCTGGTTGACCCGGGGATCCGGCGTAGGCTCCACCACCACCATGTCGCCTTCGAAGATGCCCGCGTCCTTCATGGAATCGCCCCGCACCTTGAGAACGAAACAGCCTTCCTTGGGGCGGAAGCCGAGCGTGGTTTCATCCAGGCTGACGTACGTATCGCCGCGCGAGGCTTCCGAGGATTGGGGATAGCCGGCGGCGATCTGGCCGTGAATGGGGAGATCGGCAATGGGGCCGCGCTCGGCGGCGTGCGGACCCGTGATGTCGATCTGGCGCGAACCGCGTTCGCCGCGGCGGATGTAACCTTTAGCCTCGAGCGCGGCAAGGTGGCAGGCGACGCCGTTGGGGCTGCGGATGTCGAAGGAGCGCTGGATTTCGGGGATCGAGGGGGAGCAGCCGTGCCGGCGGCGGAAATCCAGGATAAAGTCGAAGATGGCCTGTTGGCGTTCCGTCAGCATGCTACTATAAGTATTTACACTCAATGGACCGGCTTGTCAATGCTCCCGTTGTTCGATGACCCCTCTCCCCATCTCGCCGCCCTCCTTGCGCCCCGCCTGCGCCTCCTCGCCGCCGAACACATCTACTTCGGAACCAGTTCCTGGAAATACGAAGGCTGGATGGGCCAGATCTACACGCGGGAACGCTATCTGACGCGCGGGAAGTTTTCACGAAAAAAATTCGAGGCCGAATGTCTGGAGGAATATTCGAAGACATTCCCCGTGGTCTGCGGGGATTTTTCCTTCTACCAATTCCCTTCGGTAGCCTACTGGCAGCGGCTGTTCGCCTCGGCGCCACGGTTGCTCTTCGCATTCAAGGTTCCCGAAGACATCACCGTGAAACGCTTCCCCACCCACGCGCGCTACGGCCCGCGCGCGGGCCTGTTTAATGAGACGTTCCTGCATGCGGGAGTGTTACAGGACGCCTTTCTGCGCCCTCTCGAACCTTACCGGGACAGAATCGGAGCGCTGATTTTCGAATTCGGCGCATTTTCGCGCTCCGCTTTCGAGGGAGAGGCTCCTTTCCTCGATCAATTGGACGCGTTTCTGCGGGCGCTCCCCAAGGGGTTCCGCTATTCGGTGGAGGTACGCAATCCCGAGTTCCTGGGGCCCGAGTATTTCGGCTGCCTGCGCGCGCATGGAGTGGCGCATGTGTTCAACTCCTGGACGCGGATGCCGGAGTTGGGGCGCCAGATGGCGCTCGAGGAAGCCTACACGGCCGATTTTCAGGTGGTGCGGGCTCTGCTGCGTCCGGGGCGCACCTACGAGGAGGCGGTCGCCAGGTTCTCGCCGTACTTGCACGTACAGGAGCCGCTCCCCGCGGAGCGGATGGCGGTGCGGCAATTCG
>JADLBG010000365.1 GCA_020847895.1 Bryobacterales bacterium | reverse complement strand
TCTCGTCGCGGGAGCCGCCATCGGAGTTGACGATGACGCCGGTGACCTGGGGGAAGTACTTGGCGAGGCAGGCGTGGGCGGCGTAGACGACGTGGCCGATAGTGCGGGCGTTGTTGTAGCTGGGTATGCCGATGACGATGTCGGCTCCGCGGATGGAGGTGACGGCGCTCAAGGCTTCCGCGGGGAGGAAGCCGGTGGGATCGCTCGGCATGAGGCGGTCAAGCCGCCTCCGCCGGCGAGAGGAGGCTATCGAGGTGGACGGACTGCTCGAGACGGGAGAAGAAATCGGGGAAGGCGGCGATGACGCGGTTCCAATTGGGGATGAGGGGGAGGCCGAGAGGGTCGGCGGTGAACTCTTCGGCGGCCTGGCGGAGGCTGACGGCGAAGGTGGCGACGGCGAGTTCCTCGGCGTGGCGGTCGAAGTCGAGGCCGTTGAGCATGGCGTCGGCGTAGTAGCGATTGATGGTGTCTTCGGCCAGGCGGACGTAGCGGACCTGGAGAGAGCGGAAATGATCGGGGCCGAGGACGACGCCTTCGCCGGCGAGGGTGCGGAAGAGGGATTTGGCGACGTCGCAGCTCATACGGCGGAGACCTTTGGAGGCGTCGTGCGGGGAGAGATCCTGGTGTTTGTGCTCGTAATTATCGGCGAGGTCAACCTGGCAGGTTCGGCTGGGGGAGCAGTTGCGATGGACCTCGGCGAGGACGCCGACCTCGAGGCCCCAATCGCCGGGGATGCGGTTGACGCGGGCGAGGTTGAGGCGCATGGCGAACTCGCCGGCGAGGGGATAGCGGAAGCTGTCGAGGTATTGAAGGAAGGGCACGTTGGGGGAGATGCTCTGCATGGCGCGGATGAGAGGGGTGACAAACAGGCGGGTGACGCGGCCGTGCATGACGTTGCTGACGCGGGCGTAAAAGCCTTTGCAGAATTCCATGCCGAGGTTGGGGTTGGCGACCGGGTAGCAGAGGCGGGCGAGGAGGTCGCGGTTGTAGTTGACGATGTCGCAATCGTGAAGGGCGATGACTTCGCACTGGCCGCGGGCGAGGAGATAGCCGTAGGCCATCCAGCAGGAACGTCCCTTGCCATCGGGGCCGGCGGAGAGGCCGCTCGAGTCGAGGAGGGCGTAGAGTTCACGGAGGCGCGGGCTGTCATTCCAGAGGACGGTGACGGGGGTGGGCACATTTTCGAAGAACTCGCGGGCGTGGAGGAACTGATCCTCGTTGGCGCGGCCGAGGCTGACGACGATGTGGTTGAGGTAGCGGACCTGAGAGATCTGGTCGACGATCTGGCGCATGGCCGGGGTTTTGAATTCGGAGTACAGGGCCGGGAGCACGAGTCCGATGGGGAGGACGTTGGAGAAGCGCTCCAATTCGCGTTCGAGGCGTTCGAGGCCTCCGGGGCTGAGGCGGTGCAGGGCGGTGATGATTCCTGTTTGATAGAAGTCGGCCATGTGGATCTCCTTGCCTCTCAGTTTGGAGAAAGGGGGTAGGGAGCGGCATCCCGAAAAGGCAGGAGGAGGCGGGAGAAAGGGCCGTATGGGGGGGGGAAATTGGTTCCGGATTCCTGGTTCGAACTGGCCAGGCGTTTTGGCAGGATGAATCCTGCGGCCAGGAGGCCTGTTGGGCTAGGGGAGGACGCAGAGGTCGAGGGAGGCGTGTTGATTGACGAGTTCGACCTGATGGCCGGGACCGAGGCGGGTGTCGAGCGCGGATTGGGCGATGGAGATGTGGTAGGGGAAGCAGCGGAGGCGGATGGGACCAGGGGTGAGGCGGGCATGATGGATGAGGAGTTCGGTAGGGGCGGCGCGTAGGAGGAACTGGCGCTGTTTTTTGGTCCAGAGGTAAGCGCAGTGGGGAAAGATGATGAGGGCGGCGAGGGAACAAACGAGGGCGGGGCGGGCGCGGAAGCGGTTGGCGAAGGTGAGGAAAGCGGCGGCGATGAGTAGGCTCAATCCGGCGCTGGCGAGGTAGGTGTGGCGGCTGGGGACGAAGGGCATGTAGGTGAGGAAGGAATAGGGGAGGAGAGTGCAGAGGACCCAGGCAGCGGCGATTTTGAGGAGAGGGAGGCAATGGGAGGCGCGCCAGGCGGCGAGAGCGGCAAGGCTCACGAAGCCCCAGACCCAGAGGAGGCGGAGGATGCTGCGGAACTCGATCCAGTAGAAGGGGGCGTGGAGGGAGAAGGTGCCGTCGTTGTAGTGGAGGTGATGTTGGCGGGCGGAGAAGGAGAGGGCGAAGTAGAGGATGGAGAGGGCGGCAAAGGGGAGCAGGGGGCGCCAGAAGCGGCGGAGTGATTTTCGCTCGGCGAGGAGGACGAGCACGAGGAGCGGGGGCACGACGACGGCGGATTCCTTGGAGAGGAGGGCGAGGAGGAAGGCGGCGAGGGAGGCGAGATAGAGGCTGGGGAGGGAGGTTTCGGAGCGGAGCCAGAGGATCCAGAGGAGGAAGGAGGAGGCGACGAAGAAAAAGACAAGAAGCTCCGGTAGCGCGGCGTACCAGATGACGGCTTCCTGGTGGCCGTGATAGACGGCGAAGAAGCAGGCGGCAGCGGCGGAGGCGCGCCAACCGATGAGACGCCAGGCTCCGAAGGCGAAGACGAGCCAAGTATTGAGGATGTGGAGGAGGAGGCTGGAGCAACTGAAGGCGACGGGGCTGAGGCCGAAGGCACGTTCGGTCCAGTAGGTGAGGACGAGGGAGGTGGCGCGGCAGCGGTAGAGGGCGTCGGCGGCAAGAGCTTTCCATCCGGAGACGGGACCGAAATCGCGAGCGAGGCGGATCTGGAGGTAATCGTCGGAGATGAAGGGTAGAAACAGGGCGCGCCAGTAGGCGAGGACGCAAAGCAGCGCCATGACCGCCAAGGCGGAATACGGACTTTTCACCCAACGAACCATTCCCGTTACGACGTTATGGGGGATATGGTATCGCAAACGGGGGACAAGCGCCCGCGCCATTCACTTACCGGGGTTGATGGCGAAGAGTGTTTCGGGAACGGATTCGTTCACGTGGGCGGCAGTGATGGTGATGGTGCGTGTGTTTTCGGTGGAGTTGGCGGAGGCGGCGTCTTCGGATTTGGAGCCGCCCACCTGGCGGAGGACAATGAGGCGCGCCTTGTCCACCCAGTAGCGAGTGGGGAGGGCCTTCATGCCGGGCAGCAAGGTCTGTCCGGCCCGCTCGGCTTCGATGACGTAGCAATCGACATCCTTGCCATCGACAGGGACGGATTCCGAGCCGGCCAATCTGGCGCTGTTGACGCGATCAATGAATTCGTAGCCGCTGATGGGGGAGCCTTTGAGGATACGGATATCGGAAGGGTCGTAGTCTTCCTTCTTGCGGTCTTTGGAAGTGGTGCGGAAATCGTAGAGATTCTTGCCGTCGGAGAGGCGGATCCAGTTTCCGGCGGTGGGGTAGCGAAGCTCGAGGCGGAATTTGTCGGGTTCGGTATAGGCGACGACGAACTGGGTTTCATTGGTGGTATCGACGCCCTTGGCTTTGGTTTCGGAGAGGGTGGCACCTTCGAAGTGGAAGTTCTTCATGCTTTGGTAGTTTGCGGCGACCTTGGCGAGGATGTCCTGTGCTTCCTGGGGGAAGGCGGAGGCGGGGAGGAGCATCAGCAGAGGCAGCAGGCGGACGGATAAGGAGTTCATGAGCGGTAAACCTTCCTTTCGCTTTGATGTTTTGGGAACTTGGGGCCGTGTGCGGAATGAGATTGTCCGACCGGCCGTCCATAGAAATCGTAGCGGCGGATTTCGCGAACGCGGTTGACGGGGAGGGCAGGGTCATAGGGAAGGCAACGGGCGAGGCGATCGCGGGAGAGATCAAGGACAACGAGCTCGGATTTCCAGGAGATGGACTCGACGGCGGAGGGGCGGAGGAGGATTTCGCGGCCGCGGGAGAGGCGATCGTCGAGGGCGATGACGAGGCGGCGGATGATCCACTTGCAGTCGTCGAGGACGAAGTCAGTGACGTCGCCGGCGGGCGCGCCGGAGGAGAGAACGGAGTAGCCGATGATTTCGCGGGCGCCGCGCAGGTGCGGGTCGCCCTCTTCATTGATGGGGATGACGGGGGTGGGGCCGGCGGGGATGGGGGTCATGCCGAGGACGGGTTCAGGCATCCAATAGCGGGGCCAGCCGAAGTGCTGGTGGAGGGCAATCTGGAAGCGGCGGGAGACGGGTTTTTCGGTGTCGACATCGGGGCTGTTGCGGACCTGATCGGGGGTAAGGCTGACGGGGAGGGAACGGTGGGCGAAATCAGGCCTGCCGAGGGCGACGGGATCGATGAGGACTTTGCGGCTACGGAGCCAGCTTCCGGTTTCGACTACGAGGTAGCGGATGTTCCAGCGGGTGTCGTCGAAGAAGAAGTTGTGGACGGTACCGATTTCGGCTCCGGCGGCGGTGAGCGCGTAACCGTACAAAGACGTCAAGCTGCGGAACACAGTGCCCTCCCCACTTCCACATTCTGAGGAGAGCGGAAGCGGAGGGCTATACAGGGAATAGAGTATTTTTGGGTTGAATCGAGGTTGGATCGTGTCTCACCGGATTTCGAGGGGAAGATCAAGGGAGCGAGGGATAGGAAGGGAGGGGGTGCGGCGGGTACGATGGACTTTCTATTGAAGAAAGGAGACTTCCAAAGGATGAGAGAGGAACAAAGAAACGAATTCCAGAGAGCGCTCCGGAGGAAGCAGGTGGAGTTGGAGCGGCAACTTCGCGTGAGGCGAGAGGCGCTTGATGCAGATCCGCGGGGAGACACGATTGACCAGGCGCGGAACATGGTGGAACGGGAACTGGTAGTACGGGATCTGGATATGGCGTCGGGGGTGCTGGAGCGGGTGAGGCACGCGCTTCGGGAGATCGATGAGGGGACATACGGGCAGTGCCGCCGGTGCGAAGAATCGATTGCGGTGAAGCGGCTGCGGGCGCTGCCGTGGTCGCGTTTCTGTGTGCGCTGCCAGGAGGCGATGGAGGAAGGGTTGGAGTTGCTGGCGAGTTGAGCTATCGATTACGGGCTGTCAAGGCGTCTCTCGCGGGGGCAGAGCACGCGGAGATCAGCAGCCAATGCTTATTCCTGACCACCCGGCGGTAAGGGAACCGGGTTTACCACTCCTTGCGCACGGGGTTGGATGAATTCATTCGTGTTCGAATCGCTCCGGGCGCAGCATACGACGTACCGAAGGTATCTCGCTGAGGCGCAAAGCGCGCAGAGCAAAGGGGTGTTGCTCTGCGTTAATGGGCCGGATTCCGGGGCAGAGCCGCAATTTGGCGCGGCTCCGCGATGAAGGTATTCCGCTAGGCCTTTCCACGCGCCTCTGCGACCCGGCTGATCTTCACCCGGAACGCTTCGGGGCCGCGTTCGAGGTATTCCCAGCCAAGTTGGCCGTGGCGCATGAAATCCATCTGCATGCGCAGCGGATTGGGATCGTGGTCATTGACAAGGACAAACGATTCATCCACCTGCAACGCATCGAAAGCGGCAAAAACAAGCCCATGCCGCTGGCCATGAGGGATAGCGCGTAAATCCAATTCCTGGTTTGACATGAAACCAGGATGGCCTATCCATACTAAAAGGTCAGTGATCTTAGTCACAGGGCGTGGTGTGGGATGACCCAAAGGACAATGCGCGATGATCGAAAGATAAACCGGTAGCGGAAGCGGGCGTGATAGTTTAGAAAGTTTAAGATCGGAATAGTGCGCGGGGCCGCCGGGAGCGCCGGCGTGAAGGAGGATCATTGCGGCATGATGAGCAAGGCCCTCGAGGAATTGCGGCAGTTTGATACCTGTGCGATAGCGAACGCGATTGAGCGATTCGGTTTGCGGCTGAAGAACGAAGGTTTCACGCGGCCGGGATTGCGGTGTTTCACGGGCGACTATCCGACCGCGCTCGGGCGCGCGGTGACGTGCC
>JADLBG010000364.1 GCA_020847895.1 Bryobacterales bacterium | reverse complement strand
GATCGGCAACTGGAGTTGCGGCATGCTCCAGTCTCGCCCCGACTACGCCACTGGCGCAACTGTCATCGGGTCAATTCAAATTCATCGTCCCCGTCAGAACCACGGGATGAGATCAGGAGTTCTGAATCTTTTCCATCCAGCGCAGATACGCCTTCACGGGGCGATCGGAGCGTACAGCGTGTTGCATGACCACATAGCCCGCGGGAGTCAGCTTGCGGATAGCTTGTCTTCGAAGCCGGAAAGGCCGAGGTCGCCGGTGATCAATCCTATCCGCCCATCGATGTTCTCCACGTGCGGCTGCTGGATGTCGCCCATTCCGCGAAGAATCGGATCGATGACCCCCTGCACGGTGAGCGGGTGTTTTCCCTTCGGCCAGACTTCCTCGAACCGGTCCTCGTCGAGAAACATGCTGGTAAGGTTCGCCTGGGGATCAAGATCTGCCGCCGCCACGTTCAGACCACGCTCCGCAAACATCCAAGCCAGGTGGTAGGTTCCGTTGATACGCCCCGGGCAGTCCCGTCGATTGCGTCCGTATGCCGGAGAACTGCCACCCTCCGAGTACACGATTCAGCCACCGGTGATGCGCGGCCTCCCCGATCGGAATCTGGTATATATCGGCGGCCGTGCCCTGTCTCACAAGTGGTGCGTTTCCGCGTGTCTTCCAGGGTGACGACGCCAGTGATGCCCCCGTCAGGCTCCGGAACGCGTTGTAGCCGCACGGGATGCGCTAGACTTTCGTCTAAACAAGTATGAGCGCCTTCCTGCTCTTCCTGCTCGCGTTTGCTTCTCTTGTCATGGCGCAAGAGAAGGGGGCGGTATTCGGCGTTGTCCGAGACGGCCAAACGCAACGGCCAATTGAAGGGGCCAGACTCTATTTGGCCCCTTATGACCTGCACTTACCTGATCCTCTGTTTCCGACTCTGAGATTGGTTATGGATTCGTTCATAGGATTCGAGACAACCACGGATGCCACCGGCCAGTACCGCTTCCCGGACCTGCCTCCGCATCGCTACTGCTTGACTGCAAAGCAACAGGGGTATTGGTGGACTGACGATGCGATGTGCCAAGCGAGCATGATCCGCATTCGTGAAAGCGCCAATCTGCAACGGAACCTCACCCTCGATCGGGCGCCTACACTCAGAGGCCGGTTCCTGGATAGTTCCACCAACACCCCGATTACCGGGCTCCAACTGGTCGTGCTCCAACATAGGCGCATCGGAGGAATCCGGCAGTGGACTACCTCTTACGGCATGAGGGCTGTTTCGGGTCCAGGGGAGTTCGAACTGAGTCCACCTAGAGGCGAATTTTATCTTGAAATTGTTCCGAGCAAGGGCGAGACACTCTCGGTTGCGACACAGCAGGACATCTCCACGGTTCCTTTCTTTGGTCGTGGCTACTACCCCGGCGTGACCGATATTTCGATGGCAACACCGATTACGCTCACCGCCGGGGAGGATCGCTACCTGGAAATCCGGCTAACCAGGAAAGAGCCGAACACCATGAAGATCCATATTGCGGGAGTTCCCGGGGATACCAAAGTCCAGCTTGCGTTGGAGCGCAGGTCGAAGGGTTCTCTACCGCAGACGCTCGCGAAGGGGGCCTTCCTTACCCGAGATCCGATCGCGATGGAGCGGTTGAGCGAGGCTGAGTATACCCTGATTGCCTGGACCGGCAACGAGCCTGCTGAGAGGACGGGTGCAGTAGTGCGGTTTCATGCCGGGGATCGCATCACAAGGGACTTGAAGCTCGAGTTGTTGCCGGCGCTCACTCTCCAAGGTGTGGTGCATGTGGGCCCGGGGTCCGCGGACGCGCCGATGGGCGATTTGTATTTCAGCATGAAGGCGGCCGGCAGGCAAAACCCTGCGGAAGGGTATTCCAGTGTCAAGATCACTGCTTCCGGGGTGTTCGAAGTCCGCGGGCTCTTTCCTGGAGAATACCAAGTATATGCAAGTGCGCCCACGGGCTGGGTGGTTTCCGGGATGCGGTACGGGGCTTTGGACGCGATTTATCAGGTGTTTCATTTGGACGCTCTCCAACGCCTGGAGCTGACTCTCAGCCGCCAATTCGGCGGTGTAAGCGGCTCAGTGACGGATGGAAACGGCCCAATGGACAACGCGATGGTGGTGCTTGTGCCGGAGCCGATGCCGGACCATGCGTATGTTCATAGATTCCCCTGGACCCATCTGGATGAGAGCGGCCGATATAATTTTACGTACGTCGTGCCAGGCCGCTACCGTGTCATCCCGTTCTATGGGAGCACTCTGGAGTTGTACCACGACATTCGCGCGATTCGTAAGCATGCCCGCGGCTATCAAGTGGTCGATGTGCTGCCAGGGAGAACGTCCGCGGGAGTGGACTTCGCAACGCGGCGGTAAAGATTCACCGATCCACGGCTACCGCCCTTTCGCGCGCCTAAAATTCGGAGGGGTTCCAGGCGTTGATCAAGAAGCCGGCAAACACGCCGCTGTTTTCGGTCTCGGAAGCCAGATCCTGCGACTTTGAATAGGTGTAGTTGAAATCGAGCGTCAGTCCATTCGAAAACCGCTTCCGCAGCGTCCATTGCATGGAATGATAGTTGCCCCCGTCAATCGAACTCCAGGCGGAGAGCAAAGAAGACTGCGGGTTCATCATCATATTCGGGCCGAGCGCGCCGCAATCCGGATCGCAATATTCATCCATATCCCCGAGCGCGGAAATGAAGTCGTTCGGATAGAGCCTCGCCACGCTGTAGACCACTTGCGAGGGTTCGCGATGCGGTCTTCAGATTGCCGAACATGTTTTCCCAAAGGAATCCGCGGCACTTGCGTGACCGGTCGGCATTGGCGTTGGTGGTTGTCCGTGCGAAACTCCTCGACAAGCGAAGCATCCACCGTATTTACCTGTCCCGCTTCAGCCGCCACGGTAACAGAACTCGCGACATCGCCCACTTTCTCGAACCGCAGGTCCAGGCGCGCGGGTGTGTTTACCACCTCGACACCGGCGGCCGTAACGTTGCCGAATCCGTGGGCCGAAGCGGTGACGCGGTAACGGTCGGGAAGTATTTGAGGAAACGTGTAGCGGCCATCGGATGCCGTCACCGTCTCGCGGACACGCAGGTTGCGGGACTGGCTGTCGAGACGGATGACGGCGCCCGGGACCGCACCGCCTGTGGGATCGGTGACCAGCCCGGAGAGTTAGGAAAGCTGCTCTGCCGGGAGCAGCCAGGCTAACAGAATGAGAACGAAAACCAGCCGGAAGAAACGCAAGCGAAACCTCGCTTCTCTCGCCAAATTGCGGGCGAAATCACGGTCCGTGGGATAATAAGGAAAATGCGTCGCGAGCAGCGCATTTCGGACATGAAACGCAGAATTTGCGCTACGTGTGTTCTCTTGCTCGTCTGCCTCTCTCCCCTCTCCCCGTTGTTTGCGCGAGCATTCGGCATGGCGGCGTCCGGCATGGAATGCTGCAAGTCGAAGCGCCAATGCTGCTGCCGGAAGGCCGCGCATCGCAATGCGCCGTCGCTGGTTGCAGCGCCGTCCTGCGGTGGAAATTGCGCCGTTCACCGCCTCGCCGTAAATGCGGGCAAGGTGTTGCTCGCTCCCCCTGCTGTTTGGCGCCGTCCGCACGCGCGGAAGGAAAACATCCGCGCGTCCTATGCCGGGCCCCAGCGGTTGGCGAGGTATGAAGTGTTCTTCTGGAAGCGGCCGCCGCCCGTCTCTTCGCTGACATAGTTCACCAGTAAATATCCACTTTCATTTTTTTCCTGGAGATCGGGCCATGACTATGCGTGCATTATTTCTGGCGGTATTCTCCCTTGGCCTCCTGGCCGCGGACAAGCCGGGCGCCACCGTCGAGCGAGTTTCTTCCAATGCCGGGGGGCAGGCGGACCCTGTGCGAGCGTTCGAAGGGCGCCGCGATCATCTCTACAAGACGTTTCTTGCTCCCTGCTGCTGGCACGAGGCGGTCTATACGCATCGCTCCTCGGAGAGCCTGATGATGCGCAAGGAGATCGACTCCCTTGTTCGGGACGGGCGAACCGATGAGGAGATTGTTGCCTATTCCGTGGGCAAGTACGGGGAACGCATCCTCCGGGAGCCGCCCGGAGTGAAGGGGACATTTCTATACCTGCTCCCCCTGTTCGCGCTTCTGTTTGGGCTTGCGGCCGTGCTTGCAGCCCTGAAGATGATGTCCCGCCGGTCCCGCCACCCGGTCCCGGCAACAACCCCAAGCATCCCGGATTCGGATTGGGATTGGTAACGAGATTTCCCAATGACTCGCAGGCAAGTGATGACAGGAATTGTGGCCGGCGGAACAGGTGACGCCGGAGCGCAGGCGGCGCCGGCCTTCACTCTCCCCAAACTCCCGTACGCCCTTGACGCGCTCGAACCCTACATCGAAGCGCGCGCCATGGAGATTCACCATGACAAGCAGATGGGAAAGTGAATGAAACGCAGTTTGTTTCTCCTGTCGCTCCTCGCCGTCTCCTGCGGGAAGAAAGAGGAGCCTGCCGGACCGGTGAAGGAGTACCGTCTCACAGGCGTAGTGGTGAGCTACGACGCCGATCGGAAAGTGGCGCTTATCCGTCATGAGAAGATCGAAGGTCTGATGGAGGCGATGACCATGGAGTTCCCGGTGCGCGACGGAGGTGCGGCGTCGAAACTGGTCTCCGGACGGCGCATCACGGCACGTCTGTTTCAGCGCGAATCGGATTATGAATATTGGATTTCGGGCATTGAAACCGCGGCCGCCAGGTGAGCCCCGGAAGAGGTGGTTGCTGCCTTTGGTTTCATTGGCCTAGAATCGGACTAAGGGCAATCCTGTAATTTGCCCGTAGGAGAGACGACACCAGATGAGGCCTGGAGGGCTGCATGAGAGGACTTCCTTGCCGTCACGGACGGCGGAGATCCTGCACTCAATTATTCACGAGTACATCGAGACCGGAGAACCGGTGGCATCGCGCACCATCTCCCGCCGCGGTTCAAAGCTGAGCCCTGCCTCCATCCGTAACATCATGGCCGATTTGAGCGATGAAGGATACTTGTCCCAGCCGCACACTTCGGCCGGACGCGTGCCCACCGCGAAGGCGTTCCGGGAATATGCGCGCGCCGTTCAACTCTCGCGCAGCCTTTCGATCGAGGCCAGCCGGTTGCGGCAGGAGATCCACAATCAGGACTCGGTGGAGGCGCAGGTGGAAAGGTCCTCTCACGTGCTGACGCAGATATCGCGCAGCATGGGAATCGCGGCGGCGATTCCCACCGACAACCAGATCCTCCACCAGGTGGAACTGATCGCGCTCTCCGATCAGCGGGTCTTGATGGTGGTGGTCACTCGCGACCGGATTGTCCGCGACAAGATCATCTATCTCGATCGTTCCCTTCCTCAGGAAGAACTCAGTTCTATCCGGAACTACATTAACGTCAACTTCCAAGGCTGGACGCTGCTCGCCATCCAGAGGGAACTCTCCGAACGCCTCGAGGAAGAGCGCGCCGTCTACGATCACATTCTCCAGCGCCTGAATCTGCTGGTGCGGAAGGGATTGCTCGACATCGGACTCGCTCCGACGCTGCACACGGAGGGCGCATCGAACCTGGTGGGCGTCGACCTGCACCTCACTCGCGAAAAGCTGCGGGAACTGTTCCGCACGCTCGAGGAAAAAAAACGGATCCTCGAACTGCTCGAGCGATTCCTTGAAGCGAGCGGCGAGGTGGGCGTTCATGTGGGCCTCGGCGAGGCGCATTCCAGCATGGACGAACTTGCCCTCATCGGGGTGACCATCCTGCTCCCCGGCGGCATGGCCGCCAAGGTGGCCGTCTTGGGCCCGATGCGCATGAACTACGAGCGCGTCATGTCCGCTGTCTACCATGTGGGCCAAGCCCTGCAATCGACGGAAATCTGACTCGACACCCCCCGGCATTCGGGTGAAATTGGAGAACTTTGATAGGCTGGAGTTATGCAAGAAGAGGTAAAAAACCCTTCCGATGAAGGGAGTGTGGGTGTCGAAGAGCGGGCCGCGGCTGCTCAGGGCGACACCGTGGAAATGGCTGATCTCGCCGGCCAGTTGGCCGCCGTGGCCGCCGACCGGGACCGGCTGCAACTGGAAAACGCCGAGATGCAGGACCGCCTGTTGCGGCGGCAAGCCGAGTTTGAAAACTTCCGCAAACGCGCGGAGCGGGAGAAAGTGGAACTGCTCGAGTATGCCGGCTTGGAAGCGGTGCGTGCGATTCTACCCATCGTGGACGATTTTGAACGTGCCCTGAAAGTGGAGAGCGCCGACAAGGAGTACGCGCGCGGCATGGAGATGATCTACCAGCGTTTGCGGGAAACGCTGAAGAAACTCGGACTCGATGCCATGGAATGCGAAGGACAGAAGTTCGATCCGAACCTGCACCATGCCGTCACCAGAGAGTCTTCGGAAAGCGTGGAAGAAGATACAGTTCTCGAGGTCTACCAAAAGGGGTACAACTTCAAGGGGCGGCTTCTGCGGCCGGCCATGGTGAAAGTCTCGGTGCGTTCGTAGCCCCGCGGGGGTGAGAGGGGAAGCGATGGCCGATTCCAAGCAAGATTACTATGAGGTGCTCGGCGTACCGAGGGATGCCGATGATCAGACGCTGAAGAGCGCCTATCGCAAACTGGCAATGAAGTATCATCCGGATCGCAACCCGGGCGATCATGCGGCGGAGGAGAAGTTCAAGGGAGCAGCGGAAGCCTATGGAGTGCTCAGCGATCCCCAGAAACGCGCCGCCTATGACCGCTACGGCCATCAGGGGGTGCAGGGCGCCGCCGCGCAGGGGTTCGACGCCGGCGCGTTCACCGATTTCAGCGATATCCTCGGCGATTTCTTCGGCTTCGGCGAGATGTTCGGCGGCGGCCAGCGGCGCAACCGTGTCCAACGGGGCGAGGACGTTCGCTTCGACCTCGAGATCACGCTCGAAGACGTGATGCAGGGGAAGTCGGCTGACCTCATGGTGCCGCGGCTCGATCCGTGTTCCCGCTGCAACACTACCGGCGCGGAGCCCGGAGGCATGTCCTCCTGCCCAACCTGTCACGGGCGCGGGGAAATGATCTACCAGCAGGGTTTCCTCTCCATCCGCCGGACCTGCGCCCAATGCGGAGGCCGGGGGCAGATCGTGAAGCGCGTCTGTACCCAGTGCAAGGGGGAAGGCTATAAGCGCACGGATCGCAAGCTCAAGGTGAATATTCCCGCCGGCGTCGACAACAACACCCGTCTGCGGCTCGCGCAGGAAGGACAACCCGGCGCCAACGGCGGGCCTCCCGGAGATCTCTACGTGGTCCTGAAGGTGAAGGATCATCCTGTCTTCGAGCGCCATGAGGATCAGTTGCACTGCACGGTTCCGGTGAACATCGCCCAGGCGGCGCTTGGCACCGACGTCGATCTGCTCACCTTCGACGGCTTGCAGACCGTAAGGATTCCAGAAGGGGTCCAGAACGGCCATCAGGTCCGCCTCAAGGGGCTTGGCGTTCCCCGCTTGAACTCCCACGGCCGCGGCGATCTCTTTGTCCACGTGGAGGTGCGCACGCCGGAGAAACTGACGCGCGAACAACGCAAACTGCTCGAGCAGTTGCGAGACCTGCTGCCGGTGGAGAACGAGCCCAAGGAAAAGGGGCTCTTCGAGAAGGTAAAAGACTACTTCATGTAGGGCGGTTTACATCGCGCCGCCCGCCGCTCGCCGGTGGAACCCTCCCAGGTCGGCTTTCTGCTGCTTCAAGGCGCCCACATTGAGATAGATCATGTGGCCTGACGCATAATAGCCAAACTCGATGTTGCCTCGTAGCTTCGCTAGGCGGGCTTCTTCTCGAGCTTCCGCGGCGGAACCCGCTTTGTCACCACCTTCCAGTCCTCCGCCGGGACGCCGGTATGTTTCTCCATCGCCTTCTGCCACGGCACAGCATGCCAGATCTGGCGCGTGTGCACAGGCCCGATCAGGTTGTCCGCCATGTGCGCGCCGTGTCCCTTATACGTCAGCGCGCCCGTGCCGATGATCGCCGTCTGCATGCGGAAATAGCGGTTCAGGCCCGCGAATTCCCGTCCCTCATGCGGCATGGAAAACAGGTGCGCGACGTCGTCGATCAGCATGAGCCGCGCTTCGGAATCCGGATCGCTGCCTCGTCCCACATCGGCCAGCCAACCCGTGAACCCCGGCCCGCCGGCAAACATCCGGTTGACGCGATAATCCGCCACGCGGATGACGTTGAAAATCACATGCGCGCCCCCGGGATTCGGCACTGTTTCGATATCCAGGTGGCAGCGGATATTCGGCCGCATGTAGGCTTCGTCGAGCTTGTCGTAATCGTCGGGCGTGATCAGCCAGTATTTCCAGGCCCAGAAATCCTCGATTACGCTCTTGTACTCGCGCTGCCAGGCCTCCCATAGCATGCGGTCCCACGCCTCGGTTCCGAACCGGTCGTCCTCTTCCTGGTAGTAACCGGTGCAAGGTCCGTTCTTCATCTCCACCGCGCGCATGTGCACCTTGATGCGCAATGTGGCGCACAGGTTGCCGCCGTCGTTACGATCCTTTGCCCATAGACTTGAATCATAATGCTCGGAGTCAATGAATTGCCGAACCACGCGCTGGCTGTCGAATTCCGGCATAGGCCTCCCCAATTAATAATGCGCAAAACCGAACGCCGAGTCCATCACCCGGGCGGCATCTGTCAAAATGAGCAAAAGGAAAGCCCCATGCGACTTGTCTTCATTTCCTCATTCTTCGCCCTGTGTTCCCTGCTGGCAGCGGGTCCAGGATTCAATGGCCGGTGGGACATCACCGCGAAAGGCGAGCCGCGCAGCCGTGCCTGGTGGCTCGGCATCGAGGGAGCCGGCACTCCCCATGTCAAGGGGACATTCATCAGCGCCTTCGGCGGCGCGTTAAATCCCATCGAGGAAATCTCCATAGAGGGCGATCAGCTCAGCTTCAGCTTCCGCCATGAGGGTCACCACCTGGTCTATAAGGCAACACTTACCGGAGACCGCATCCAAGGTGTGTTCGAGGAGGACGGAAAGCAAAAGCTCTCCTTCACCGGCGTCCGCGCCCCCGTCATCCGCGATAAAGAGGACGGCACGTGGAAGAAAGGCGCGCCCATCCTCCTGTTCAATGGCAAAGACATGAGCGGGTGGAAGCCCCTGATTCCAAACCTCCCGCTTGGCTGGAAGGTGGAAAACGGCGTCCTCACCAACACCCCGAAGGCCAACAACCTCATCACTGACCGCAAGTTCTGGAACTTCGAACTCGACGCCGAATTCCGCGTCGGGCCCCACAGCAACAGCGGCATCGGCCTGCGCAGCCGCTATGAGGTGCAGATCCTCGAAGACTACGGCCGCCCGCCGGACGTCCATTCAAACGGCGCTCTGTACAGCCGTATCATCCCCAGCATCAACGCAAGCAAGCCGGCCGGCGAGTGGCAGACTTACCACATCCGCCTGGTGGGCCGAACCGTCACCGTCGTCCTGAACAGCAAGAAGATCATCGACAAGGGCGAGATCGACGGTCTCACCGCCATCGCCGTCGACCCCAACGAGGGTGAGCCGGGACCGCTGATCCTTCAGGGGGACCACGGAAGCGTCGAATTCCGCAAGCTCGTGCTCACGCCCCTGACGCATTGAGTGCCCACACGATGCATCGCCGCAAGTTCGTCTCCACGGCCGCCGCGGCCCTCTCCGCCTCTGTCCTGGCCCAGGAAAGGAAATCCCCCGTGCGCTTCGGCATCGATCTGTTCAGCATCCGCTCCCAGAATTGGACCCCCTTCGAATACCTGGACTATTGCGCCAGGTGGAAGGCAAAGGTGGTCCACTTCTCCGAAATCCGCTTTATCGGCAGTTTGGAGCCGGCTCATCTAAAGCAAGTGCGCGCACATGCCGAAAGACTAGGGATTGAGATCGAATTGGGAATGCGCTCGATTTGTCCCTCCTCGAAGGCGTTCGACCCTGCCCAGGGCACGGCGTCCCAGCAATTGCTGCGCATGCTGGAAGCCGCGGGGCATGCCGGCTCGCCAATCGTTCGCTGCTTCCTCGGAACCATGGCGGACCGCGCCGGGGGCGCCACGGATATCGATGGCCACATCGAGAATACCGTGAAGGTGCTCCGTCCACTCCGCTCCCGGTTCCAGGACGCCAACATCAGGATCGCCATCGAAAACCACGCCGGAGACATGCAGGCCCGTGAGTTGAAAACGCTCATCGAGGAAGCCGGGAAGGATTTCGTCGGCGCCTGCCTCGATTCGGGCAACCCGGTATGGGCCATCGAGGACCCGCACCTGACGCTCGAAACTCTGGCTCCTTATGTCCTCACCAGCCACGTCCGCGACAGCAGTGTGTGGATGACCCCCGAGGGGATCGCCGTCCGCTGGATGCGCATGGGCGAGGGAAACGTGAACATCTCCGGCTGGGTGCGCAAGTATGCCGAGTTGTGCCCCGGACGCGCCATGTCCCTCGAGATCATCGTCACCGGACCGCGCACCTACGCCATCTACGAACCCAAATTCTGGGACGGCTACCGCAAGACGCCCGCCTGGGAGTTCAGCCGGTTCCTTGCCATCGCGGAAAAAGGGAAGCCCTCCTCCTATACGCCCCCGCCCAAGGAGGAAGCGGTCCGCCGCGAGCGTGAGGATCTCGAAGCGAGCGCCCGCTGGGTGCAAGACTTCTTCCACTTATGAGCCTGAAGGACAAGGTGGCGCTGGTCACCGGCGGCAGCCGCGGCATCGGACGCGCCATCGCCGAAGCCTTCGCCCGCATGGGAGCCACGGTCGTCATCTGCGGCCGCAAGCTCTACTCCCTCGAACAGGTTGCGCTCGACAACGAAAGGCTGCCCGGATCGATCGTCCCCATCCAGTGCAACGTCACCCGGCTCGAAGAGATGGAGTGCATGGTGGAAACCATCCTTCAGGAACAGGGCCGCATCGACATTCTGGTCAACAACGCCGCCCTCAATGTCTTCTCCGGCTCCGCTCTGGACCTAGGCGAAGGGGAGTTCGATCGAACGGTGGAAATGAACATCAAAAGCGTGTTCCGCATGACGCGGCTCGTGGCCCCCTCCATGTGTGATCACCATGGCGGAGCCATTATCAACGTCGCCGCCACGGCCGGAATCCGCCCGGAGCCCTGTAATCTTCTTTACTCCATGACGAACGCCGCCGTCCTCATGATGACCCGCTCCTACGCCCTCGAACTTGCTCCCCATGGCGTGCGCGTTAACGCCATTGCGCCAGGTCTCATTCAAACCGAGATGAGCAGCCATGTGTGGAAAGATGAGTACCGACTGCGGGAACACCTCGCCCGGCAGCCCGTCCGGCACGTCGGGCAACCCGAGGAGGTAGCCGAAATCGCCCTCATGCTGGCGGGCGAGCGCGCCTCGTTCGTCACCGGACAGACCTTCGCGGTGGACGGGGGAATCATGCTCACCTGATCCGGCGCCAGTTGCCGCCGGCCGAATGCTACACTTGACCGCGATGTCCCAGGGAAACGTCGAAACCGAGATCAAGCTCCCCGTTGCCAGCCTCGAAGACGTCAAACAGCGAATCGATGCACTCGCCTTTCGCCTCAAGACTCCCCGCGCCTTTGAATCGAACGTCCTGCATGACACCGGCGACTCCACGCTGCGCCGCCGCGGCTGCCTGCTGCGCCTGCGCGAAACCGGCGGGAAAGCCATCCTCACCTACAAGGGACCGGGAAAGACAGGGAAACACAAAGTCCGGGAGGAACTCGAGGTGAGCCTCGGCGAGGCGCGGGCCGCCTCCCTGATTCTTCAGCGGCTGGGCTACCATCCGGTCTTCCGTTACGAGAAATACCGCACGGAATACACGGACGGAGCCGGCATTCTGACCCTGGATGAAACCCCCATCGGATGCTATCTGGAGTTGGAGGGGAGCCCGGAGTGGATCGATGAGGCGGCGGGGAAACTTGGGTATGAGGAGGGGGAGTACATCACGAAGAGCTACGGGGGGCTCTACCTATCCCATTGCCAGGAAAGGCATATCCCCCCCACGAACATGGTCTTCAGTAATTATCCCGAGGACACCGAAACAAAATAACCTTAGTACCTTGAAAAGGCTTGTCTTGCCGCACGACTCCGGTTATCTTTGACATGGAGCAGATCTCTAGAAACGCATGTTTGTGAGCATCGTCATTCTCGGTTTCTCCTTACTGCTGTTCCTCTACTGGTTCCGCTATACCTGTCTGCTGATCCTGAGCACGAAGACTGCGAAGGATTACACCAGGCAAGTAGCCGCGGCGAACCAGTTGGAGTTCCCTGCCATTCGGGCGCACCTGAAGCATGCGGTCGCCGAAGGTGGAATGGACTCGCTACAGCGGTCCCTGGAGAAAGACTACCAGTTGCTGACGGGCCTGTTACGGCACGCGGCACAATTTCAGGTGGGCGGCCTGAGCTTGGAACAGCGGATGCTGATGGTGGATTACCAGGCGATGAAGGTGTGGTTTGCCT
>JADLBG010000363.1 GCA_020847895.1 Bryobacterales bacterium | reverse complement strand
TTGCGGGATGGAACCGTTGTCCTCGCTTATGCCATCGCCTCGGGCTACGACGAAACCGGGAACCGCTTCAAAGGCGGCAGGAACGACAGAATATTCGACGGCGTCTATCTGGTTTTCTCGAAGGATAACGGGCGCACATGGTCCAAACCGGTGCGCGACGCCAACATCCACAACTTCTACGCCGGCAAGGGCGCCGTTTCTCCCTACGGCAAGATCATCCAGCTTCCGGACGGCACAGTCCTCATGGCTGTCTACTTCGAGTTCTTCGATGCGCGCGGAAATCAGAGCTATCTCTTCCGGTCGAAGGACGGCGGCAGGACATGGACCGAACCGGTGTTGCTGGGCGAGCATTACAACGAAACCGGGATCGTGCGGCTTCGCGATGGGCGCCTGCTCGCTGCCCTGCGTTCGGAGAAAGGCGGACACCTTGCCGTCACCGAGTCGGCGGATCAGGGGCGGACGTGGTCGAACCCCGTGCAAGTGACCAGGGACAGCGAACACCCGGCGGACCTCATCCAACTCCGTGACGGCCGCGTGCTGATGGTCTTCGGCGAGCGCAACGCGCCACGAGGCGTCCATGCCATGATCAGCCCGGACGGCCGCAAGTGGGATAACTCGAAGAGCATCGTCCTTGCGGATGACGCGCCCAATGGCGACTGCGGCTACCCCAGTTCCGTCGAAGCCGCAAAGGGCCGGGTGGTCACGCTCTATTACCAGGTGGATGATTCGAAAAATACGCCGGCAAGCGCTTCCGCCCGCGCCATCCTGTGGAAGCCGTGAACCGTCGCGACCTTCTCCGCGGCGCCGGGTCCGCGGTCTTTGGTCACTCCTCCCGGCGGCTTCGTCAACTCGACAAACATCGCAACCTCTTCACCGGCGATAGTTGTGTGTACTTCTACAACCCCGAGCTTTGGCAGCCCGAGGGGCTTCCCTACACCGCCAGGGCGATTCACCGCTACGTGGATCTGCTCGCCGATTCCGGCGTGGATACATTTCTTTCCAATCCCAACGCGCAGGTCGCCTGGTACCCGAGCAAGCGGCTGGAAACCATCCTCGACGGCTACCGCCGCGGCGACCGCGATTTCTTCCGGGCTCATGCCCGCGCCACCCATGTGCCGCCCGAACAGTTGGATGCCTTTCTCGACAACATGGTCCGCTTCCACAATCTCTACCTGGATTTGGCCGAGGCGGGTGTGGACTGGCTGGCGGAAACCGTCAAAGCCTGCCGGCGCAGGCAGATCGCCCCGTGGGTCAGCGTCCGCATGAACGACACGCATGGCGTGGAGGACGCCGCCAGCCATTTCAACTGCAAAGCATTTCGCGATCCGGCAAACCGCCTCGGCGGGCGGGCCATCGACCCCGCTGATCCGCCCAATGCGCACTGGGTCGCGTTGAATTACGCCCGCAAGCCGGTGCGCGATTTCATGTTTTCCCACATCCGGGAATATCTGGAGAATTACGGATTTGAAGGCCTGGAACTCGATTGGCTCAGAGATCCCCACATCCTCGAACCGGGCGCAACCGAGGCGGATTGTCGCCTGGTAACCTCCTGGCTCAAAGACGTTCGCGCCTTCGCTGACAGCCGCGCGCGCATCACGGGCAAACCGCTGCCCCTGGGCCTTCGCATTCCGGCCAACCTCGGCTACCTGCGCAGCCGCGGCCTCGACGTGCAAGCCATCGTGCGTGATGGCCTTGTCGATTTCATTGGATTCTCCAACTTCTGGCAGACATCCTGGGACATCCCCTATGAACAGTTGCGCGCCGAATTGGGTCCGGACGTCGTCTTCCATGGAGTAGTGGAGGATGCCCCGAACTGGATTCCCGGCCATGCTCCGGACATGGCATCGAATACCGGACAGGCGCCCTATCCGAATCCCGGCGTCCGCTACATGTCCGCCAGCGCGCCCATGCTGCGCGCGAACGCCGCCGGCAAACTCTCTATGGGAGTGCACGGCATCGAGCAGTTCAATTTCTTCTGCACCGATCAGGTGAAGATCCCCGGTCTGCGCGCGGACTATGGCGCGTTGCGCGGCATTCACGATCTCTCCGCGTTGCGCGGCAAGGAAAAGCATTACTGCCTGTCATCGCCATCAGGCCGGCTCTCCATGCTGTGGGAAACACCGGAACAGATTCCAGCCGTGATCGAACCCCGGAACCGCCGCGAATTCCGCCTGACGATGTGTGATGAACAAGCCGGAGGGACGCTCCGTGTCCAAGTGGCGCTGGAAAACCCGCCGGGAGCCACCCGCCTGGGCCTCAGCCTCAATGGCGCCTGGCCCACATTCGAATCGCGCCAGACTCGCGACATGCTCTTCCCGGCCGGCCCCTACACGCGGTTCGCCGCTCCCGTCACGGCATGGGAGTTCAAGTTCGATTCGTCGGTAATCCGGCAGGGGTGGAACTTCGTCACCGTGCTGAACAACAGCCGGAACCCGGCGGGCGCCGTTAAAGTGGTCTCCGTCGAACTTGGCGTTTCCTTCGCTTGACGGCAGTCGAGTAAACTGAGGGGCTATGTACAAACGGACGCAATGGACTCGCCGCGCCTTTGCAGCCACGCTGGCGGGCGCGCCGCTGATTGCCGCGGATGCGGCGAAGCCCTCCCTTCGAATTGAGCTGGGGCCCGAGCAACTGGTAGCCGCGGGAGTGCCTTGGCCTTACCTGTTCCAGGCCCGCGAAGGAACCACGGTGCTCTTCGGCCACATAGGCTGGCCTCCAGGCGGGAAATACCCCATTCTGTACACCGCCCGATCCTTCGACGGCCGCCAGACGTGGCAGGAATGGAAACTCAACCAGCAATACGGGCGAGGCCCCATTACCGAAGGCTCATCGGTGCAATTGCGCGACGGGCGCATTCTGCTGTTCGATGTCCACGCGGAACACGTGGGAAACAAGCGTTTCGAAGCCGGCTACTGGAGTTCGAAGGATGGCTTTCGCACACTGGAAGGTCCGCACAAGTACAGCTTCGTGCTGCCGGACGCCGAAATCCACAGCTACGACGACCGCGGCGAGCCGATCTCCCGCATGTACGTCCGGCGGTCCGTTATCGAATTGCAAAACGGCGATCTGCTGGCAACGGCGTACGGTCACTTCGAGTCCGACAAAATGGCTACGGAGTATGCGCCGAAGATGATGAAGATGCGCTCGTTTCTGTTGCGCTCCCGCGACGGCGGCAATCACTGGGACTACGTGTCCACCATCGCCTCTGATCCGGTGGAGCAGGAGGGATTCTGCGAACCCGTTCTGGCGCGGTTGAAGCACGCGCCGCGCGCCGGCCGGTTGGTCTGCCAGATGCGCACGGGCCGCGAGAATCCTGTCTACCAGTGTGAATCGGACGACGAAGGCCGGACGTGGACCCGCGCCTATCCTCTTCAATGGACCTACAGCCGTTTTGGAAGGTCGCGTCCGATTGCCGGCGCCGATCCGGACCTGATCGAGATGCGGGACGGCACTCTGGTGATGTCATTCGGGCATAAGCCGGATTACCGCGAACACGGCAACTACCTGGCATTCAGCACCGATCACGGGCAATCGTGGGGCGCGGTGACGCCGGTTTCTCATACCGTGACGATGGCGTATACCGGAGTCCGCGAAGTGGCGCCGGGCGAGTTATTCGTGGTGTACACCACTTCGAACGCCCCCGCGGACAACTACCGTGGAGCCAGGTTCAACACCATGGGGCGCTCTGTCTTTCTTCGCCGTGGGTAAATCATGCGGAAAACGATCTTCTTCCTCCTCACCGCCCTGCCTTTGCAGGCGCAACTTCCCCAGCAAGTGGAAGGTTTTGCCTCCATTCTGGAGGCGCCCGGCGCGAACAGCCGCCCCGGCGTCGCTCCGCTGGACTTCCGTGGTCCGGCGCGCGGGCACATGACCAAGCCGTGGTGGACCACCGGACCGGGCGGCCGCCTCAAGTGGAAAACCGGGCCCGTCCCCGTGAAACAGGAAACCGAGTTCGCCTTCATCGCGGCGAGTTCCGTGCTGCCGGCGGAACTTTCGCGAGGACCGAAGGCGCGCCTCTATGTCAACGGAACTCCAACCGTGGAATTCGAGACCGGCCAGACTCGCGACCGCGTTTGGCGCAATGGCGATTTCGAACTTCGCTACGAGGCGCGGCGCTCGGAATGGCCGTGGTCCGCTTCGCAGCGCCAGTTCTATCTCAACGGCGATAGCGGCGTCTACCGCCTGCGCGTGCCTGCCTCCAGTGTGACGGCGGGGCAGCCGGCAACTCTCGAGGTTGAGTTGCAACCCTTTCCCGAATGGCCGAACGGCTGGTTCATGGTGAAAGAGCGGACCGATACGCTGGTGGAGACCCCGCAATCCCTGGCCGGACAGGTCCGCCAGTTGCAGCGCGACGTGACGCGTCTGGGCGAACTTACCGAAGTGCTCGCCGCCAATCAATACAACTCCCTTCTGGAGTCGCGGGAAATGCGGCACAGCGTCATCTACACGAATGGGTGGAGACATCTTCATCCCGCCGATCTGATCCGTCTGAAGAACGGCGATCTGCTGGTAACGGCGCGCGAGGCCACCGAACACATCGCCCGCGATGGCGACGTCATCATGCTGCGTTCCCGCGACCAGGGGAAGACTTGGGGAGAAAAGCAGGTCATCGGCGCTATTCCGAATCTGGACGAACGCGAGGGCTGCGGCATTCAACTGCGCGACGGCACGATCCTGGTGGCTGTCTATTATAACGATCTGTACCGCCAGGACGGCGAATACGAATGGGAATGGGCGAAAAAGATTCGGTTCGGAGAAGGCAAGCAACACCTGGGCACTTACATCATCACTTCGCGCGATGACGGCCATACGTGGTCCAAGCCGAACTTCATCAGCGCCAAGGGAATGCCCTTCACCGACATGGAAGGTCCCGCCGACGCGCCCATCGAATTGCCGGATGGCTCCGTGCTGTTGCCCGTGATGGGGTACAACGTCCGGGGCGACATCCACAATCAAGCCGCGGTCATTTTGCGGTCGACGGATCAGGGAAAGAGTTGGAGCTACCTTTCCACGATGGCGGAAGACCCGGGCGGCAAACTGGGGCACTTCCAGGAACCCGGCATCGTCCGTACCAGGAGCGGGCGCATCGTCGCCGCCATCCGCAACCAGGGCCCCGCCCAGGCGATTTGGACGACATGGTCCGACGATGACGGCAAGACCTGGCAACCCGTGCGCCAATCACCGATGACCGGCCACCCGGCGGACCTCATGCAGTTGGCCGACGGGCGTCTGCTTTGCACCTACGGCCTGCGATCAGGAATCCATTCCGACCCAGGCGGCATCCGCGCGTCCTTCAGCGAGGACAATGGGGAAACCTGGAAAATCGACAGCGAAGTGCGCATCCGCAAGGATTTTCTCAATATGGACATTGGATATCCGGAATCGATGCAGCTTGACGACGGGCAAATTCTGACGGTGTATTACTTCAATTTGTTCGGACGGTATTTTCTGGGGCAGACCATCTGGAGACCGTGAACGGGACTATTCCCATGCGGGTGGCCCGAAGGAGTCGCGGCGCGCGCCGATACCGGCTTGCACGTCTTTAACATGGAATCGGTCAACCACCCGCCAACTGCTCCGCTGTCAACAGGTTCATCAGCCGCTCCCCGCCCAGGAACCGCGTCACATTCGCCGCAAAGATATCCCACAGCCTCCCGGCGAAGTGCTGGCTCAGCGACGAGCCCGAGATGTGCGGGGTCAGGATCACGTTGGCGTAGCGCCAGAGCGGATGATCCGGCGGCAGAGGATACGCGTAGTGCGTATCGAGCGCCGCGCCTGCGATCCAGCCTTCGTCCAACGCCCGCAGCAGCGCCGCCTGCTGGATGATCGGCCCCCGTGCCGGATTGAGCACGTAGGCGGTCCGCGGCAGCGCGCGCAGTTCCCGCTCGCCGATCAGCCCTTCTGTTGCCCGCGTCAACGGCGTCGCCACGATCAGAAAATCGAGTTCCCGCAGAAAGTCCGCCTCTTCGCCCGAGCGGAACACACGATGCGGCCAGATGCCGTCCGGGTCGCCGGAGCCGGAAACAGCATATACGCCATGCCGCGGCGTCACTCCCCTCCGCGTCAGCACGTGCACGCGCATGCCGAGCGCGCGGGCTAGGCGCGCCGTCTCGCGGCCGATGCCTCCGTATCCCCAAATGCCCACCGTCATACCGCGAATCTCGGTTTGGAACACGGCCCGCCGGTCCCACACCGCCCCTTCCTGGTTGCGGATCATCTGGCGTAGATTACGCGCCAGGTTCACCATCATGGCGAGATTCCACTCGGCGATGGGGACGTCGAAACAGCCGCGGGCATTCGATGCCAGAATGCCCCGAGCCGCCAGATCGAGGCCGAACAGTTGCGAATAGCCGGCGGAAGCAAGCTGGATCCAGCGCACATTCTTCATGGCATCGAAATTCGACGGCGGATAGGTGCAGAAAAGGATATCGGCATCCTGAATACGTTCCGAAGGCAGATCGCGGGAGCGCTCTTCCGGCAGTTCGTAGGCATCCACCACAGTACCCGGCAAGCCGGTGACGGCCGCGAGGCCGGGACCATGAATGGGAACATCGATAAAGATACGGTGCATGGTATGGTTCAATCGCGCAGAATTTTTCCCGGAACGCTGTTGAATTCCCCCGACCCCGGGCGGAACGGGTAGCGCGCCTTGATCTCGTCTGTCAGAACGATGCCCAGGCCGGGGCGATCGGGCGGCAGGACGTACCCGTCCCGCATCACAAACGAACCGTCCAGCAGATCGGCATGAAGCCCGGCGAAGTCCGGAGCCACCTCGAGAATGCGCGTGTTGGGCGCGGCGAATCCGCAATGGACATTTTGCATCAACGAACCGGCGGCCCCCCACGAGTGAGTCGCGATGCCCCGGCCGCGCGCATCCAGCATGGCCGTAACCCGAAGGAATTCGCCGAGCCCTCCCGTAAAGGACGCATCCGGCTGGCCGATGTCGAAGCAATCCTGCTCCACAAACACGCGCCATTCGTACGCCGCTGTCAGGCACTCACCGCCGGCAATGGGTACCGAAGTGAGGCGGCAGAGTTCGCCATAGCCCCAGGGATCCGTATAGTGAAGCGGCTCCTCGAAGAAAAAGAGATCATAGGGCTCCAGCGCCCGGCAGACCGCAGCGGCTACGTCCAGCGTCCACGTGGCGCCGGAACTGTTCCCCATGTGGCCATCCAGCATCAGGCGGATCTCCGGGCCGCAATGCCGGCGCAGAAAGTCCACTTTGGCGCCTTCGAAATCGGCCGCTTCCGCGGGGGTTGCAGGCGAGTACCAACCATCCGATGGCGAATACGATCCGGTGGCTACCTTGATACCGCGGAAGCCGAGCGAGAGGTAATAGTCCGCCTTTTCCGCCAGCCGCTCCCGAGGGTAATTCGAAGGACCGCCCGTCGCGTAAGCGGGAAGGCGATCGTGCTTGCGGCCGCCCAGCAACTCGTGGACAGGAACGCCACGCATTTTTCCCTGCAGGTCCCAGAGGGCCGCTTCAACACCGTTGAGCACCGACACGCCGAGGCCCACGCGGCACCAGAAGTTGCCGCAGTGATACATGCGCCGCCACAGCTCGCCGATGGATGCGTCTGCGTCGGCCCCAATCAGAACCGGGGCGAAGAAATCTACGATGGAGGGGACCGCTTCGGGACAAAAGTAGCCCGCGTAGGTCTCGCCCACGCCGGTGATGCCGGCGTCGGTGTGGATTTCGATGAAGGCCGCCGATCGCAAGCGCCGAGCTTCTTTCAGGAAACGGTCATTTGTGGACGGGCCGGTGAGCAGTGTGGTCTGGACGTTGGTGATTTTCATGTTCAAGGCCGGAGATATTGATCGAGCCAGTGCCACGTCAACCGGTAGAACAGCGCCGACGTGGTGTGCGGGAGATCCGGTTCATGCAGCAAAGATTTCGTCGAGGGGATCCGGTCGAAGACCGCTCGTATGGTTGCGGCGGGACAGACGGTATCGCGGCCGCCGGAACTCACCAGTGCCGGCGCGCGCAGCGAGGGCGCCAGGGAAAGAGGATCAAAGTAGGCGAGCGTTTCGAGATGCGCCTCGTCATTCATACCCGCCTTGTCTAACAGTGTCTTCACAAGCGAACCTTCGATGCGCGCTGCCTGGCGCATGTCACACAGAAACGGCACGTGGGCCGCAACCGCTTTCAAACGCGGATCGAGCGAAGCCACGGCAAGAGCAATGCCGCCCCCCTGGCTGGTGCCGGCAATCCCGATGCGGTTCGGATCAATCCCGGCGCGCTCGGCGAGGTAGTCCACGCCGCGAATCACATCGGCATACGCCAGTTGATAGTATGCGCCGTCCGGTTTCGAAAGGCGCCAGGTCAGTTTCTCCCCGCTGTCAATCTTCCAAAGCTCCGCGGATGGGCCTTGCGAGCGCGGATAGACCTGAAGGATAGCGTACCCCCGCTGGCACTCGGCGAGCATGATGCCCTGCTGCGTACCGCCATAGCCGGGCACTGTGACGATGGCCGGTAAGGGCTGCGCGGGTTCGCCTCCCCGAATCGGAATGGCCAGCCGCGCCCGCACGCGAACGCCGCCCAGCGAGCGGTACTCCACGCCGTAGGTCTTGTAAGGAAGGCTCTCGTGCAACTCCTTCTCGACGGCATCCACAGGTTCCGCCGCGAGACGAGCCAGCGTGGAGCGCCAGAAAGCCGCCACATCCTGCGCCCCCGCGTGGCTCACCGCCAGCAACGCCGCGAAGCCAATTGCCGTGCTATTCGATCCAATGCGCATACTTCTCCTGTAGAATCGCGCGGCACTCTTCGAATACGGCCTCCGAAAAACCTTCATAAGGCGAAAGGAGCCGCAGCGGCATTGGAATCCCTGCAAGGCGCACCAGCGCCTTATCGTAAGCGCCGTCGATCAGGCTCTGCCGCCGCAGCGGAGCGATCACCGCCTCCACCACGCGAAGGTATTCCGCCTGAAAGGCGAACAATTTGTCCCACTGGCGCGCCCGCCCGCACTCGAACAATTGCCTTGTCTGCTTGGGAAACAGCGGACCGAAGGACGACAGCAGCGAGCATTCCCCGTGCAGGCAGCCGGTGGGAAACATCGCCTCGCCAAGAAAATGCTGCAAATCCGGCGCGTGGCGCAGCAGTTCCATCGTCGTGTAGACTGTTGTCCCGGTGTTCTTCGTGGCTACGAGATTGGGCACTGCGTCGGCGATGCGGCGGTACTCCGGCCCGGTGAGCACACGCTTCGTGCGCGGTAGGTTGTAGTGCAGAAATTTTGCGTCCGGAAACGATGAACAGACGTCCTCGAAAAACCGCATTACCTCGGTATCGTTCAACACGCCCCAGGAGGGCAGCGAAATCTGGAACTCGCGAAAGCCGCCCGTATAGGCAATGCGGAGGCGCTCCCGGAACTGCGCTGTCGAAAGCGCAATGACGCCGATCTGCGCGTGTACTCCATCGGCGCGCGTCTCTTCGCGAAAGATTTCGACAATGCGCTCGAAGCGCGCCACATCGACAGCGTAGCCTTCCCCGGCTGTCCCGAACGTGTACACGTGCCGGAAGCCCGCTGCCAAGACATGGCGGACCTCCTGCCGGAAAATGTCCTCGAGCAGATTTTCCCGCTCGTCCCAGGGGATCTCGCAACTGATGAGAATGGTTTGTGGATAGCGTGGCGTCAAGGTGTCTTCCTTTGGGTGGATTCGATAATGTCGTGATACCGGCCAGTGCCAAGCCCGCTGATTCGCTGCACGCCGCCGGCGGGCCAATGGATTTCCAGTTCGCTGGGAACCCCGTCCCGTCCCAGTCCAAAGACCACGCGATGGTCGTGCGAGGCGAGAAAGCTCCCTCCACCGGTAATCCAGCGCGTAAGCGTGCGGCCGGATGTCTTCAGAACCAGCCGCGCCCCGATGGCGTCCCGATTCGAAACCGTTCCCCGCAGGCGCACCCCCAGCCAGCGCCGCCCGGCGGCGGCTTCATTCCGCAACAGAACAGGAGCTTCATTCAGAGACACAAAGGCCATGTCCACGGCGCCGTCGTTGTCGAAATCTCCGGCGGCCATGCCCCGGCCCAGATACCCCTTCTGAAACACGGGCCCCGCATCGACGCGCGAGAAATGTCCCTCCCCGTCGTTGGCGAGCAACAACGGCGGCTCGCGATAAGCAACCGCGCGATTCGACTGCGAAATCATTTCATGCAAATGGCCGTTGACGAGGAAGAGATCCAGGTCTCCGTCGTTATCGAAGTCCAGCAGGCGCACTCCCCAGCCCACGTAGGGACGCGTGTGCCTGGCGAGATGCGACGTCACGGTAGCCTCGCGAAACGGCAGCCGCCCGCGGTTCAGATAGAGCGCGTGGTATTCCGAATCGAAGTTGGTGACCACGAAATCCGGCTTGCCGTCGCCATCCACATCGCCCGCATCCACGCCCATGCCCGCTCGCGCCACGCCATCCGGGTTGTAAGCCACTTCCGCTTCGAGCGCGAGGTTTTCAAAGGCGCCGCCGCCGCGATTGTGCAACAACAGGTTCGGGGAAGCGTCGCGGGCAACGAACAGATCCTGCCTTCCGTCGCCATCGTAATCAATCGCGGCTACGCCCAGCGCGCGTCCCGCCATCGCCGCAATGCCGCTTGCCGCGCTCACATCCTGAAACGTGCCGTCGCCGTTATTGTGGTACAGGCGCGAGGGGCGCCCGCGATAAGACGTCTGCGCGCAGTAGGCGGGCTTGCCGGCAAACTCGCAATGCCGCGGGTCAGAAAAGGAAAACTCCGCATAGTTGGCGACGAACAGGTCGAGGCGGCCGTCATTGTCGTAATCGAACCAGGCGGCGGAGGCGCCCCACTCCCCCTGATTCGACACGCCGGCGCGTGCTGTCACGTCCGTGAACGTTCCGTTGCCGTTGTTGCGATAGAGGATGCCGGCCGGATACCCCGTAATGTATATGTCGGTGTGCCCGTCATTGTCGTAATCGGCGGCTGCGGCGCCCATCCCGTAAGAATTGCCTCTCTCGATGCCTGCCTTGGCGGTCGCATCCGCGAACCGCCCATTGCCGAGGTTGTGGTACAGCGCATGGCGTACCGCCTTCTGCGAGCGCCCGCCCGGCGTTTCGCCGCCATTGACGAACAGCAGGTCCGGAAGGCCGTCGTTATCGTAATCGAGGAAAGCGACGCCGCCCGTGGTGGATTCCACCAGAAAGCGGTCCGCCGATTGCCCGTTGAAATGCCGCCACGTGATCCCTGCCTCGGTTGTCACCTCGCGAAACAAGGGCGCCTCCGCGACAAGCGCCAGAAGACCCAGAAGACAAGGAAGCAACACCAGCTTCATGGCTCAAGACTCCCCGCCTCCGCCTTCTTGCGCTCCCGGAAGAGTTCCAGGCGCCGTTCGGCCTCCTGGGCTCTCCCAAGCCGGCGAAGCGCGCGCGCGAACCCGTAATGCAGACGCGAATCGTCCAGTCCGTTGGCGGCGGCGAGGGCGAATTCCCGCGCCGCCGTTGCGGCATCGTCATCCGCCAGCGCGAGACTGCCGAGTTGGTAGTGCGCCTCGGCAAGCGATGGGTCCATTTTCAACGCCGATTCCAGCATCTCCACGGCGCGGCTTCGATTCGCGGAGCCGGTCTCCGCCAGTTTGACCAGCAGAACCCCATAGGCCTGCCGGTGCATGGCATCTTGCGGAAATCGCTTCAAGCCCGCCTGAAACGTGGCTTCTGCATCTTTCATCAGCCCGGCGCTCGATTGCGCCATTCCGAGGCCGGCGCTCGCTTCCGCGGATTCCGGATTCAACTCGAGCGCGCGGCGATAGGCCGAGACGGCAGCCAGGTTCTCCTGATTCCGCGTCTCGAACAAGCCAAGCATCAGATAGACAGAAGAGGACTGCGAAAACTGCGCCACCGTCTGTCGGGCCAGAGCGAGACCCGCCCGGTAGCGGCGTTCGCGCGCCAGCGCCGCGCCGTAGTCGAGCGAGACCGATTCGAGGTGTTCGCGCAACCTGGCATTCGCGCCGTCAAGCCGCACCGCTTCAAAGAATGCCGACACCGCTTCTTCCAGTTTTCCCTGGCGCTCGTAAATGCCTCCCAACGCCGAACGGTACAACGCATTGTCCGGCGCGAGCCGCGCAGCTTCCCGCAAACTGGCGGCGGCCTCCTCGGCATGTCCGGCGCGCGCAAGCTCATAGGCGCGGCGTGCCAGCGTCATCGCCTCGGGTGGTTCGGGCGCGCGCGCCGGCGCCTGGCTCCATGCCAGCACGGCGCTCAATAGGGCGGCGAAGAGCTTCATCGTTGCTCCGCCGGCACGGCAGCGGAAAACGTGCGCGCCGAACGGCCCCGCATGCGGTCCTCGCCGCCTGCTCCCCAGAAAGCGCCGTCATAGCGAAAGAATTCGATCGACATCATCGCCGCGGGCAGGGGCGATTCGGGGGCATAGGCGTCGCGTCCGGGATCGTAGGAGAGCACCTCGGCGGTGAAGCCGGCGGATGTGTATCCTCCGAAAAGGAACACCCTGCCCGCTGCGCTCGACGCCGTGTGCCCTCGCCTTGCCGACGGCAGATCACGCAGTCTGCGCCATGCGAAACTCCGCGGATCGAAAGCCCACGCCTCGGCGCGGTTGATCAGCTTATCCGGCGCCGGCATGGAGCACCCGCCAAAAAGGAAAATACGCCCACCGAGCGCTGCCACCGCGGGCAAGGCAACCGGACCGGCCGGCAATCGCGACACTTGCCGCCACGCGCCGCCGTCTTCCCGCATCCGGACGGCATCCGAACAGCCGGTGAGATCGGCGGCATCCGGACATCCACCGAAAAGAAACACACGCCTTCCCGTACGCACCGCGCGGCCCAATAGCAGTGCCGCCGGCGTCTCACCATCCGCCCGCCAGCGCATCCGTTTGGTGTCCAGGCTCCAAATCCGGCGCGACACGGTTTCCTCGCCCGACCCGCCGTAGATCTCGAGTTTCCCGTCCGCCTGAGCAAACGGGCCATAGGCAAGCGGTTCCGGAAGCATCGGGCCCTCGCGCCAGCGGTCGCTCCGCGCATCGTAAACCTGAACATCCCGCAGCCAATGCTTCCTGTCGTCTTTCCAGGAAGTGCCCCCGGCGATGATCAGGGTCCCGTCAAACATGCCGGCCGCCCCTCCCGCCTGCGCAAGCAGAAGTGGCGCTTTCGCGGACCATTGCAGCCCACCGCTCGAGGCGAGCAGAAAAATTCCCGAAAGCAGCCGGACGAGCATTCGTCCATGATGCCACGGACAGCAGCAGCCGCGATCCGTCACAATAAGAGATTTACTATGACCACACCAAATAGCAGGGCCGGCGCCGAGCGCGGAGCGCAATGGCTTCTTGCCATGCTCGAACCGGACGGCTCGTTCCGGGGAGCTACAGCGTTGGACGCCTACTACAAAGGTCCGTGCGCTCTCTGGTTCTCGGGCCACCGCGAGGAGGCCGGGCGCCTTCTCGACTTCGCCGCGAAACGGTTCCTCGGACCGGCCGGCGATCTCGACGGAACCGGCGTGCCCTGGTATGACCGCTTCCGCACCTATCCCCACTCGTGGCTCGCATGGGCGGCGCTCGAAATGGACCGGCGCGACATAGCGGAGCCTCTTGTCCGGTTTCTCCTGACACGCTGGAATGCCGAAAGCGGCGGGTTCCTTGCCGATGCGGAAGGCGTCGAAGAAATCATGACCACAAGCATGGCCGGCCTCGCCTGCCTGCGCGCCGGCCACACCGGGACGGCGCGCGGCGTGGCCGGATGGCTGGACCGCATGATGCGCGAACAGCCCGATCTCCACCGCGGACTCCTTCACGTCCGCAAGCCGGGCATCGGGTTGACCGAAGGCGACGGCTCCGTATGGTTCATCGTGGACGCCGCCAAGCCGCGGCAATGGTATTTCCAATACGGGATCAGCGCCGCGTTTCTGGCGGACTTTTCGAAAAGGATCGGCGAAGCCCGTTGGCTTCACCTCGCCCGCGCCTACCTCCACGCGAGCGCGCACTGCTACGAAGACCGCTACCGCACGCCGCAGAGCGGCAAGATCGGATGGGGCGCGGCCTGGACCTACGCGCTGAGCGGCCGCGAGGAAGACCGGGCGCTGGCCGATGCGGTGGTGAACGGGCTCTGCGCGCTGCAGTGCGGCGACGGTTCCTGGAACTCCGAAGGCGTCTACGAAGCCCAACCTTCTGCAGACCCGGTGGCGAGGATTGATGTGACTTCAGAATTCGTGGCGCTGCTTTCCTTGATGGCGCCAGTAGAAAAGGAGACAGCGAATGTTTGAAAATCCGGTGAAGACGAAGCTGGCGCGCGGAGAGACGGTTTGGGGCGCATCGCCCCTCGTCGCCGACCCGTTCGCCAATCAACTGGTGATCTCGACGGGCGTCGACTTTCTTTGGATCGACACCGAGCACAGCGCGTTCTCTCCCGAAGATGTGGGACAGACTCCCGTGCTGGCGCGCCAGCGTGGCTGTATGCCCATGATTCGCGTGGCGGGGCTTGATCCCAACCTCATCAAGAAATCGCTCGATGCCGGAGCGATGTCCGTCATGGTTCCGCAGGTCAACAACGCCGAAGAGGCGCGTCTGGCCGTGCGCGCGGCGAAGTATCCCCCCCAGGGAACGCGCGGCGTATCGCCGATCTGGACGTTCTATGCCAACGTATCCTGGGACGACTACCTGCCGCGCGCCAATGACGAGGTTTGCGTGGTGCTTCAGGTCGAGTCAGTCGAGGGCGGAGAGAACCTCGAGGCCATCGCGGCGGTGGATGGTGTCGATGTCCTGTTCGCCGGGCCCGCTGATCTCTCCGCCGCCTTGGGCGTCATCGGGCAGATGAATCATCCCAGGCTGAAGGAGTTCCTGGAGGAGTTTCCCCAACGTGTCGCGAAGACCGGCAAAGTGGCGGGAATCGCCGTCGGCACGTTGGAGGCAGCCAAACTGGCGCACGCCCAGGGCTACCGGTTCATCGCCTTCGGCAACCTCCTCTGGCATGGCGTCATCGGGCTCACGAACAACCTGAAGGAACTCCGGGCCGCCTGCCCGTAGGTATACTCGGATCGATGACACGCCTGGTGTACACGCTGCTGTTGGGCGCGGCGATGGGGTTGGGGCAGGAACAGTCCGTCCCCTCCGAGCGTGATCTGCGGCGCGCGGTTGCCGCCCATCCGCGTGATCCGCGCCCGCATACCGAGTACGGCATCCTCCTCATGCGGCAGGACCGCGTCCGGGAAGCGATTCCACAATTCCAGGCGGCGCTCGGCCTCGATCCTCGTTCCGCTGATGCCGTGTATAACCTCGGCCTGGCCCTTCTCCACGACAACCAGGCCCAGGCGGCTCTCGCCGCGCTCGACAAGCATCCCGCCGAGACAGCAGACTATTACGCTTTGCGAGGCATTGTCCTGAACGCGCTCAATCGGGAACCGGAGGCGGTGCAGTCTCTCCGGCGCGCCGTGGCCCTCGACCCGAACAATCCGGACTCGCTGTACGACCTGGCCCTCACGCTGGCAAAGACGGGAGCCGATGCCGAGGCGTCCGCGCTGTTGAATCAGGGCCGCCGGCGCTTCCCCAAGGTGGCCAAGATTCACGCAGCGTCCGGAATGATGCTCTACGCCGCGGGCCAAAATGACCAGGCCGTGCAAGCCTATGAACACGCGGTGCAACTCGAACCGGACGCCGCCGATCTCTTCGCCGCTCTCGGCGACGCCTATGACGCCACCGGCAACCTGACAAAAGCCGAGGGAGCCTATCTGCGGTCCCTCCGCCTCGAACCTTCCAACGCGGCCTGCCAGGTGAAGTACGGGCGCAACCAGATCAAGCTGCAAAACCCGCGAAAAGCCGAAGCCGCCTTCCAGCAGGCCCTGGTCCACGACGGCCACAATGCGGATGCGCACTTCGAACTCGGT
>JADLBG010000362.1 GCA_020847895.1 Bryobacterales bacterium | reverse complement strand
GATTTTCAGGTGGTGCGGGCTCTGCTGCGTCCGGGGCGCACCTACGAGGAGGCGGTCGCCAGGTTCTCGCCGTACTTGCACGTACAGGAGCCGCTCCCCGCGGAGCGGATGGCGGTGCGGCAATTCGTGGACCGCGCACGGAGCCGGAAACAACTCGCCTTCCTGTTCGTCAACAACCGGCTTGAGGGAAACGCCCCGGAGAGCATCGCCGCCATGATTGAGGATTGAAGCGCTAGAATGGTTGGTTCATGTCCAACCGGCTGAATCGCATTGCGGCTACCGCCGCGCTCCTTATTGGTCTCTCCGCCTGCAAGTCCGCCGTCCCCCCGGATGTGGCCGCGAAAGTGAATGACCGGTCGATCACCTACGCCGATCTCGACAAGCAATACCGCTACCAGTTCGGGAGCATGAATGAGAAGCCGAGCGAAGATCAGCTTACCTACCAGAAGCTGGAGTTACTGCGCACGATGGTGGACAACGAGATCATGCTCCAGCGCGCCGAAAAGCTCAACCTCATGGCGACCGACGCCGACGTCGAGGCGAAGTTCAACGAACTGAAGACTCCCTACACGCAGGAGGAGTTTCAAAAGCAGCTTCAGGCGCGCAACATGACAGTGGAGGAGTTGAAGACGCAACTGCGGCGGGACTTGAGCATCTCGAAGCTCTTCAACAAGGACATCACCTCGAAGATCAGCATCACGGACAAAGAGGTGGGCGACTTCTACAACGAGAACAAGGCGAGCTTTCATCTGGCCGAGCCTCATGTGCACCTGGCGCAGATCATGGTGACGCCGCGGCCCGATCCGAACGTGAAGAACCTCAAGGGCGACAAAGCCACCACCGACGAGCAGGCCCGGAAGAAGGTGCTGCTGCTCGAGGCGCGGGCTCGCGGCGGAGAGGACTTCGCCATGCTTGCGCAGAACTTCTCGGAGGACCCGAACACGGCGGCCAATGGCGGCGACCTCGGCTTCATCGGCGAGTCGTCGCTCGATAAAGCGAATCCGGAACTGCGCAAAATGGTGATGAGCCTCCAGCCGGGGCAGGTCTCGCCGCCCATCAAGACGGAAGAGGGCTACCGGATTCTGAAGGTGATCTCGAAGGAGCCGGCGGGGCAGCGCGAACTGACCGATCCGCGCGTGCAGCAGAGCATTCGCGATCAGCTCATCAACCGCAAGGACCAACTGCTGCGCGCGGTCTACTACGAAGTGGCGCGCAACGAAGCGAAGGTCACCAACTACTACGCCCAGAAGGTGTACGACAACTGGGGAAAGAAGTAGGAGCGCATGCTCGGCCGGCGGCGGTTTCTGGCGCTCGCGGGCGCGCTGGCGGCGCGGGCCGCGGCTTTGCCGAAGATCCGGCGCTTCGTCACCCACAAGCACACGTTCCGGGCGCGGGACTATTTGTTCCTCGAAATCGAGACGGACGCCGGGCTCACGGGATTGGGCGAGGGCTCGCTTCCCTACCGCGTCGAGATTGTCGAACAGGCCATCCTGTGGCTGGAGCCGCACTTGGCCGGCCGCGCGGCGGGCGGCATCGAAGACCACTGGAACCGCATCTTTCATGAGCTGTCGCGCTGGCGCGACGGCTCGGTGCTGATGACCGCGCTCTCGGCGGTGGACATCGCGCTGTGGGACATCGAGGGGAAGCGGCTGGCAGAGCCGGTATGGCGCTTGCTGGGCGGCAGCGAGCCAAAGCGGCTGCGGGCATACTACAGCCATTGGGACCACGGGCTGGCCAGCCGGACGGAAGCGGGATGGGCGGAGTGGACGGCGAAATCGCGGGAGCACGGCTGGGGCGCGGTGAAATGGGTGGTGCCGCGCGCAACCGGGGAGCGGGAGCGCATCCGCAATACGGCGGCGGATCTGGCGGCTGTCCGCAAGGCGGCGGGACCGGACTTCGAAATCGCGCTCGAAATGTTTGAAACATTTTCGGTGCGTTCCGCAATCGAGTTCGCCCGCGCCGTGGCGCCGTATAGCCCGTGGTTCATCGAAGAACCGGTCGAGCGGGAGAATCCGCAAACGCTCGGCGAGGTGGCGGCGCACAGTCCGGTGGCCGTGGCGGCGGGCGAAGGGCTGCTCACCCGCTACGATTTCAAGGCGCTGCTCGACGCGCGCGGAGCGCGCATTCTGCAACCGGACGTGATTCACTGCGGCGGCATCACGGAACTGCGCAAGATTGCGGCGCTGTGCGAAACCTACGGCGGCGAGATGGCGCCGCACATGTGGTACGGCCCGGTGGCTCACATGGCGTCGTTATCCGCGATGGTTTCGTGCCGGAACTTTCTCGCGCAGGAATGGGACGGCGGCAGCGAGGACGTGTTCGCGGAGATCACCAAGAGCACAATGCCGCGGCAGTCCGGCGGCGGCGTGCAGCCCACCTCGAAGCCCGGGTTGGGGCTCGAGATGGATTGGAAGCTTCTTGACGCCAAGTACCCGTACGCCGGCCGGCGCGCAACTCCGCCGGTCACGCCGCGGCGCTGACGCTGACCGGCAACCGGAGCGCTAGCGCAGACGCTCTGCCGGGCCTCGCCAAAAGGACGCCGAAGTGGTTGGCGGCACGTTTTTCGGTGAAACCCTTGTCGATTGTAATCAACAGGCAGCGCTCCCGAAGAGGCGCCCGTCGTGCCCGGTTTACTTCGGGCAGTCTGTCGCTCTTGCATCCGCCGGCTGAGCGCTCTCCATCAGAACTGCACGCGCATTGAAAGTTGGATGAAACGCGGCAGATTCGATTGCGTCACCGCGCCGGCGAGGCGGCCGAACAAGCCGTTGTTGACGTCGGTGATGGGGCCGTTGAAGAACTGGACGGTGTTGGTGGCGTTCAGGAAATCCGCGCGGAACTGCCACAGCACTTTCTCGGTGATGTGCGTGTTCTTGAGGATCGAGGCGTCCAGGTTCTTGATGCCGGGGCGGCGAACCCAGGTGATGCGGTTTGACCAGGTCTGCAACTGGAAGGGCTGGCGCACGGTCCAGACGGGAGTCTCGCCCTGGAGGCAACCGCGGGTGGCGCCGTTGCTGAGCAGGGTGCAGGTGTTGAACCAGCGGTCGCGATTGGGATTGTCAAGCTTGGGGCTGACGCCGGTGGGCACCGTGTTGGCGCCCAGTTCCAGCGGCCAGCCTTGCTGGATGCGGGCAATGCCGCTGATCTGCCATCCGCTGATCAGTTGCTTGAGGCCGCGGGGAGCGTGGGAGGCGAATTTCTTGCCCTGTCCGAACGGCAGGTCATACACTCCGTTGAGTTGGAGGTTGTTGGGAATGTCCCACTGCGCGGGCAGACGGATGAGTTGTGTATCCTGCGCGTTGGCGAAGGAGCGGTGCTCGAAGGTGCGCGAATAGGTGTAGGAGACGCTGACGTTAAGACCGGAGGAGAGGCGCTTGTAGAGAAGCGCCTGCAAGCTGTCATAACGGGAATCGCCGATCGAGTTGAACAGTTGCGTGAGGCCGGTGAACTGAATAAAGGGGCGCAGCAGTTGCTGTTGCTGCACGGTGGCGCCGTTGAGGCCGGTCCCGGGAATGAGGCCCGCCAGCGGATTGGGAACGTTCCGGGTGAGTTCGCTCGCCCCGAGGGCAAGCGCCGAGAGCGGAATCTCGTTGATTGACTGGTTCACCTGCAAACGCTCGATGCGGCTGCCGACATAGCCCACGGACATCATCATCTGCCAGGGCAGTTCCCTCTGCACCTCCAGGGAGAACTGGTGAGTCATAGGGATGTTGCGGCCGGGGTTGTTGAAATTGAAACCCTGGCCGAGGAACGTCGCCAGACCGAGCGAATTGCCGACGGGCCGCAGGATGCCGGCGGGGAACGGAATGGTCAGTGTGTTCTCGGGAATGCCGGTGCGGATAGAGGTAACCATGTCCGTACGCTGGCTGAAGCCGGGGGCGCTGCCGGGATCATCAAAAGTTTGACCGTAGATGAGTCCGTAGCCGCCGCGGATTACCGTCTTGTCCCGCAGAGAATAGGCGAAACCGAGTCGGGGTCCGAAGTTGCCCCAACTGCGGTCGTAGATTCCGCGATCCATTCCGCCTGTGCCCGCGAAGAGCAAGCCGCCTTTCAGGTCGACGCCGGGGGCTTTCAAGGGGCTGGGAGAGGTCCGGTCAAAGCCGCGGTTGAGGGCGTTGAAACGGTCGGTCATGGGGCCGAGGTAATCCCAGCGCAAGCCGAGATTGAGTTTCAGGCGGGAGGTGACGCGAATGTCATCCTGGACGAACCAGGAAAAGAGGCGCTGCTGGAGCGCCGGGAACGAGTTGACGTCGATGTAGCTGCCGGCCGTGGCCGTTCCAAGCAGAAAGGAAGCGATGGCGTTGCCCGAAGAGGCGTCCTTGCTGATAGGGTTGGCGCCGGTGAAGTCGATGTCGAAATTGAAGTTGCCCGCGGAGAAGCCAGGGACGCGGCGGTAGGCGCGCTGAAGACGGAACTCCCCGCCTGTCTTCAGGCTGTGTTTGCCCATGATGTGCATGTAAGTTCCCTGGAAGCTGTTCGTCTGGGCAATAGGATCATTGTTGACCGGGCTGGAGCCCGCGCCTTGATAGTTGACCCAGTTGAACTTCGGGAAGAAGCGGGCAGCCTGGCCGATGAACTGGGAGGAGAAGCCGAGGCTGGCGAGGTCAAAATTGGCGCCGATGGAACTGCCGCTCTGTCCAAGGAAGCGAGCAAGCCCAGCGCGGAAATCGAGGACTGAATTTGCGCTGAGGGTCTTGGTCAACTGGATGGTGGCGGAGTGATTCTCGCGTTTGAAGGGCGAGTTGGAGCTGGTGTCGGCCACGTTGAACGCGGAGTTGGTGGAGTACTTGAAGTCACGCTCTTCGGCGAGGGCGTTGCGCGAGTAGCGGACGAACATGCGCGTGGAATCGGAGATGTTGTAATCGACGCGGCCGGTGTATTGCGGGAAGAAGTCGGTGAACTTGCGCGTGCCGCCGGTGGAGGCGAGGTTGCTCAAACCCGTGATGGCGTTGCCGGCCACATTGCCAAGCGGAATCAGGTTGAGGACGTTCTTGGCGATGGGGTTAATGCGGTTAGCGGGGATCTGATTGCCGGGGAACGGGTCGCGGATGAGCTTCCCGGTGCTGTCGGCATGCGTGCTGAACGGATCATAGATACCGGCGGCAAGCAGTTGTCCGCTCGCATTGCGCGAGTAGTAGGTCTGCGAGAAATCGCCCGATTTCTGGAGCGCGGTGGGGACGGAGACGAGGAAGGGGTCGGGGATCACCTGGTCGATCTTTTCGTAGCTGAAAGCGCCGAAGATCTTGTTCTTCCTGATGGGACCGTTGATGTCGCCGCCGTAGGTGTTGATGTGGGAAGAAGAACGGCCTATGCCGTTGCGGTTGGAGTCAAAGGTGTTGGCATTGAGGTGGGTGTTCTGAAGGAATTCGAAGACCGTGCCGTGAAAGTCGTTGCCGCCGGACTTGGTGATAACGTTCACAACGCCGCCCGTGGTCCATCCGTTCTGGGCATCGTACATGGTGGTCTGCACCTTGACTTCGCCGGTGGCTTCCACTTGTGGAACGTAGGCGACCTGGCCGGCGCGGGCAAGGTTGGAGACGCCGTCGATGAGCACCTCATTGCCGGAAGGCTGGCCGCCGCTGATGGCGATGCTCGAGGAGCCGGCAATGTCGAACGGCCGCAGGCGCTGCACGGCCGCGGTTACGGTGACGCCGGGCGCGGACCAGACGTTGGCGAAGACGTTGCGGCCCTGGAGCGGCGTATTGAGGATGCGGTTGTTTTCGATGGCGAGGCCACGGTCCGCGGTTTCAGTCTCAAGAACGCTGGTGTTCGCCTCGACGGTGACGCTCTGGCTGACCTCGCCAAGCTGCAAGGAGAAGTCGAGGGAGGCTTTTTCGGCCACCTGCAGGCGGATTCCCTCGCGGACGGCGCGCCGGAAACCTTCCTTCTCCACCGTGACGGCATATTCTCCGGGAGTAAGGAAGGGGACCTGATAGGAGCCGTCCGCCTGAGAAACAGTGGATTGGACGGCGCCGGTGGTGGCCGATTTCACCTCGACCTTGGCTCCGGCGACGGCGCCGCCAGAGGCATCAGTGACGCGCCCGGTAAGGGTGGCGCGGAATTCCTGGGCGACAGCGAGGGCGCACAGAAAGAGAGAGAGGACAACAAAGGGAGACTTGCGCATTCTATAGACCCGTTCTCTCCAGACTATACGGTATCAGGAACCGTTTTGTAAAACCCCCGGGAAAAAATCCGGCGCCGGAAGTGATTGGAAAAGCGATGAGAGGGCTTTTCCGTCAAAGGCTTACCCGGATGCGGATAGTGCTGCCGGCGGGCCCTGCCGGGCGGGGGAAAGTGGTCAATCCCGCTGAACGCCAGTTGGGTACGGTTCCTGATGTACGCTGGAAGGAGCCGAGAAAAGGCGGCGGCGGGACCTGGGAGCACTGAAGTCAATCTTGTCACTCATCCTTCTCCACCTGGTTTTCCTGGCGGGAGGCCTCGACGCGCAACCGGCGAATCCACCGCCCGCCGCGCCGGAAGCGGAGCGGAAGGAGGCCCCGCCGGAGACGCTGCCGGAGGCTCCGCCGATTGTTCCTCGCAAGGAGTCCAACCCTGGAATTCTACGGAACCTTGGGGAATCGATTTCCGACCAGGGGATGCGGTTATTGAACCGGCTGCCTCCGCCGCCGACCAATGTGGTGCGGGCAATATTGGGGTTCGTCGGCTTGCTGGTGCTGGCGTACCTCGGCGGCCATCCAAAGGTGCAGGAGATCGAGCGGCAGTTGAACATCGCGCACCTCACGGCCGCGGGGCTGCCGTTCGTGTTTCTCGGCCTCCTGGCGAGCAGGCCGTTCTTCTCGATTCTGACGCCCTCGGTACTCGTGGAAATCGCCCCGCTGCTACCGCTTGGCTTGGGGTGGATCGGATTTGTCATCGGAGCGCGATTCACGGGACCGGCGCTGAACACCCCAGCCCCGGGCATCGGCGCCGCCGTCTTCGCTTCCACCACGATTCCGTTCGCGGTGATTTTCGGGCTTTCCACGGTGTTGTTGCTTGGCGGGGACGTGTTCCATGGGGTAACGGACAAGGCCGGGGCTTTTCGGGATGCGATTCTGCTGGCCGCCGCCGGGACGATGACAGCAAGGAGCGCGCCGCACTTCTTTGCGCCCTTCTCTCCGGAAGAAGGCGTTTCGCCGCGCAGCCTGCGCATCATCGAGTTGGAGCAACTGGCGGGGATTTTCGCCATGATGGCGGTGAGCAGTTTCTTCCGTCCCCCGGGAGGACAGGTTTCGTGGCAACTTCCCGGAGTTGCCTGGCTGTTCATCGTGTTCGGGGTGGGGACGATCATGGGCCTGGTGATTTCGGCGATCCTGAACAGTCTGAAGCAGGAGTCGCAGTTCACGGCGGCGCTATTGGGCGCAATCGCGTTTGCGGCGGGAATGTCGAGTTATCTGCGTTTGTCACCGCTGGCGGTTTGTTGCTACAGCGGAGTGATCATGATGAATCTTGGGGGCGGGGGCCAGCGCCGCGCCTTCGAGGTTCTGGAGCGGATGGAGCGACCCATTTATCTTCTGTTTCTTGTGCTTGCGGGTGCCTACTGGAAGCCTTGGGAGTGGCAGGGTTGGGTGCTGATGTGCCTGTTCGTAGCGGGCCGGTTCCTTTCCAAGTGGCTGGCCACGGCCATGATCGGGCGGTTCTTTCTTTCCCCACTCAACATTTCGGAGAGGTGGACGCTTGCGGGGGCTCCGATGGGGGCGCTATCGGTGGCCATTGTCATTTCGGCGCAGGACCTGTACTCCGGGCAGACAAGCGCGTGGATCGTGACGGCGGTGATTGGGGGGACCCTGGTGATGGAAACGATTCTGCAAATCATGGCGAGGCGGGTGCTGCGCGGGGCTCCGGTGGCGGTGTCCGTGGATTAGGAACAACGGCATGCAGCTTCTCCTTTTGTTGACGCTCCTCTATCTGATGCACGCCGTGAAGACCTTTGCGCCGGTGCCCGGACTGGGCACCACCGCGCCGGCGGTAACGCTGGCGGCGGGCTTCCTGCTGCTGTGCGCGCTGTTTGCGGGGAATCTCTTCAAGGAACTGCATCTGCCGCGGCTCACGGGATACCTGGCGCTGGGCGTTCTTGCCGGTCCGCAGTTGATGAATCTCGTAACCGAGCCGATGCTCGAGCGGCTGCGGGTGTTCAATGGAGTGGCCACGGCGCTGATTGCGCTGACCGCGGGCACGGAGATGGACTTCAAGGTGCTGCGTCCCCTGTTTCGCGGAATTGCGTGGATCACATTGTGCGCCGTCGCCGGCACGGCCGTGCTGCTCACGGCCACGGCCTATTTTCTTCACGGACTGCTGCCGTTCACCAGCGGCTTGAACAACCTCCAGATGCTGGCCCTCGCCGGCGTCCTTGGAGTGACTTTGTCCTCGCAGTCACCGGCCGTGGTGGTGGCGCTGCGCAAGGAGTTGGATGCCGATGGACCGGTGAGCCGAACGGTGTTGGGGGTAGTGGTGGTTTCCGACCTGCTCATCATCGTGCTGTTTGCGTTGACCTCCTCGATTGCCCGGCCGATGTTGGGGAGCGCGGGAGCGGAGGCGCTGACGGGAGGGAAACTGGCGTGGGAGATCTTCGGATCCGGCGCCGCGGGTGTGCTGATCGGCATTGTGGTGAGCGCGTTCCTGCGCAGTTTCGAGGCCGGCGGGGCGTTGTTCGTAGTCACTGTGGGTTTCCTGGTGGCCGAGGTAGGGCAGAGAGTGGATTTCGATCCGCTGCTGGTGGCGCTGGCGTCGGGAATCTTCATTCGGAACTGGACACGGCATGCGGACCGGCTCCATGCGGACATCGAGGCGGCTTCCCTTCCCGTGTACATGGCGTTCTTCGCGGTGGCGGGAGCAACCATCCATTTACACGCCCTGGCCATTGTGGGACTTCCGGCGTTAGTTTTTCTGCTGATGCGGGCGGGCGGGTTCCTGGGCGGAACGGCGCTGGCGACGCGAATCGCGGGTTCGGAGGCCAACGTCCGCCGTTATGCCGGCTTCGGACTGCTGCCGCAAGCGGGGCTGGCGCTGGCCCTGGCTTCGCTGTTTGACCGCAGTTTTCCGCACCTTGGCGCGGAGGCTTCAGCCCTGGTATTCGGAGTGGTGGGGCTGAATGAGATGATCTCGCCGATTCTCTACCGCTGGGCACTGACGCGCAGCGGAGAGGCGGGGAAAGCGGTAGTTCCGGCGGAGTCCGTTGCACCGATTTCTCTCGCCGAGGGCGAGGCGTCAGCCGGCTAAAGCCTGCTGCAAGTCGGCGATGATATCCTCGAAGGCTTCAATGCCGGCGGAAAGGCGGACGAGGTTGTCGCGGATCCCCATGCGTTCGCGCTGTTTGGGGGAGATGTCGCGGTGAGAGCTGATGACGGGGTAGAGCATCATGGTGTGGACATCGCCGAGGGAAGTGGCGCGCACGACAAGCTTCAAGCGATCCATGAAGGCGAAGATGCCATCCTTGCCGGCGCCTTTGACTTCGAAGCTGATCATGGCGCCGTAGGCGTTCTCGGGAAACAGCTTGCGGATGACCGCGGCATCGGGATGGCCGGGATCGCCTGGAAAATAGACCGTCTCGACGGAGGGCTGGGCGGAGAGCCAGGCGGCGATGCGGCAGGCGTTCTGGCACTGGCGTTCAAACCGGAGAGGGAAAGTCTTGATGCCGCGCATGGTGAGGTAGCTCTCGAAGGGGCCGAGGACGGGGCCGGCGATGCGGCTGATGGCGCGGACGAGTTCGGCGTGTTGGCGGTCAGCGATGATGGCTCCGGCGAGAACGTCGCCATGGCCGGCCAGGTACTTGGTGAGGCTGTGCACCACAAGGTTGGCTCCGTGTTCGATCGGGCGGACCATGGCGGGGGTGGCGAACGTGTTATCGACAATGAACGCCGCGCCTGCTTTCCTGGCGAGTTCGGCGATGCGGCCGATGTCGCCGACGCGGAGCAGGGGATTGGAGATGGTCTCCATGAGGACCGCCCCAGGTTTGTGGGCGGCGATGGCTTTTTCGACCGCGCCGAGATCGGAGAAATCGACAAATGTGGCCTCCACGCCGAGAGGCTCGAAGATGGCGAACAGCATGCGGATGGTGGCTCCGTAGAGCGCATGGGAGGCAACCACGTGCTTGCGGCGGTCAGTGAGCGCGGCCTGGAGAGCGAATTGAATGGCCACCATGCCGCTGGAGCAGGCGAGGGATGCCGCGCCACCCTCGAGGGCGGTCAGCAGTTCCTCGAGGGCGCGATTGGTTGGATTCTCGAAGCGCGCGTAGGAATCGCCGGCCTCTTCGTGGCCGAAGATGCGGTCGAGACGGGTCGTCTCCTCGTAGATGAAACTGGTGGCGGTGTAGATGGGAGTCGTGACGGGGATGGAATCGCCGGCCTTTTTGCGGTCGCCGGCATGAACAGCTTTGGTGTGGATCTTCATTTGCGTTTCCAGCGCGTTCCTTCTTTAGTGTCTTCGAGGACGACGCCCTGATCGAGTAATTCTTTACGGATCTCATCCGCGCGATTGAAATTGCGGGATTTTTTAGCCTGTAGGCGCTCGCTGATTTTGGTTTCGATCTGGTCATCGGTGAGGGCCGCGCCGGCCACGGTGGGCTCGAGGACATCGAAGATGGAGTCGAAGCGGGCGAGGAGGTCGAGCGCGGGGGCGAGGTTTCCCGCAAGGAAGTCGCCGGCGTCCATGGCGGTATTGGTTTCGCGGACGTACTCGAAGATGGCGCCGAGCGCTTCGGCGGTGTTGAGGTCATCGTCCAAGGCGGCTTCGAATTGGGCGAGGGCGGCGGCGGTGCGCTGCTCGAGGGCGGGGTTGAGGCCCTCGGGGAATTTGGAGGTTTTGAGACGGAGCCGGTAGTTGCGAAGCCGTTCTATGGCGGTGGCGGCCGAACGCAAGCCCTCGAAAGTGAAGTTCAACTGCTTGCGGTAGGGAACGGATTCGAGGAGATAGCGGACGGTCTCCGGGGCATAGCCTTTGTCGAGCAGGTCACGCAAAGTGTAGAAGTTGCCGAGCGACTTCGACATGGTCTGGCCTTCCACCATCAGGTGTTCGGTGTGGATCCAGAAACGGGAAAAAAGCTTTCCGGTGGAGGCTTCCGACTGTGCAACCTCGTTTTCGTGATGGGGGAAAATGAGATCGACGCCTCCGCAATGGATGTCGAGCGTTTCACCCAGATACTTCATCGCCATGGCGGAGCACTCAATGTGCCAGCCGGGGCGTCCCGCGCCGAGGGGAGTATCCCAAAAATGCTCGCCGTCTTTGCGCGCCTTCCAGAGGACGAAATCGCGGGCGTCGTCTTTGTCGTACTTGTCGGTGTCAACGCGCGCGCCGGCCTTCTGCCCCTCGAAGTGGATATGCGAGAGCTTGCCGTATTCGGGAAACTTCGCAATGCGGAAGTAGACGGAGCCTTCGCTCAAGTAGGTGCAGCCGTTGGCCTCGAGCTTTTCGATGACATCCACCATTTCAGAGATGTGGTCCGTGGCTTTGCAGACGATCTCGGGCTTTTGCAGGCGCACCTTGGCCGTGTCTTCAAAAAAAGCGGCGGTGTACTTGGCGGTGTAGTCGTAGATGGACTCGCCGGCGGCGACGGACTGCTGGATGATGCGGTCGTCCACATCGGTGATGTTCATGACGTGCTTCATTTGGTAGCCGCGGTATTGGAGCCAGCGGCGGAGGATATCCTGCGAAGTGAAGCTGCGGAGATTGCCGATGTGGACGTAATTCCACGTGGTGGGACCGCAGGTATACATGCGGACAAGGTTGTCCTCAAGGGGGGAGAAGTCTTCCACCTTTTGGGTAAGGGTATTGTAGAAACGCAACGGCATGCGATTTTTCTATGGTAGCAGGGGTGGTTGCGGCTGCCCAAGATTGGAGACGGCGGTTTGAAGAGATGGCTGTGGCATGAGAAGTTTCAGGAACGAGCCAGGCGGCGCTGGTTTGGTGGGGATGTTTGAGGATATCGGCTACTTACGGAACTGGTTGAACATGTCCTCGATGGAGGAGGAGAAGCCTTTCGCCTCTTCTTTGGCCTGCTTGATGGCGTTGGTGAGTTCGTTGCGGAGGTTGGCCTGGGTTCGGGCGGAAAAGCGTTCCTTGTTGGCTAATGGCGGGGCGTCGGGCGGGAGGAGG
>JADLBG010000361.1 GCA_020847895.1 Bryobacterales bacterium | reverse complement strand
CGCATCTACCATGACTATCCCCTGCGCCGCATGGGCGTCGTCACCTAAGGCAAGAGCCGGATGCGGGAAACCCGCCCGTCCGGATCCGTGGAGGGGGTTATGGGTAACCATGATCCCTACTCCGACTATCTGCATGCTCTTAGCTCATGAGGAAGATCTGATTGCGGATTGAGCGCGTTTTGAGGCGACGCCCATCGAGGTAGCGCTCAGGCGGCCTCAAAGTGCGGTCATGACGCGCCACACTTTCTGGTTTCTTTCGATGCTCGCTCTTCCAACCGTACAAGCCGCCGGCACCCCGGCCATCACCGTTCATCTCTTCGATTTGGCGGGTGTCCCGGACGCGGTTCTGGCCCCCTCGATAGAGATCGCTACTCGGCTCTATGCGGATGCAGGAGTCCCGCTAAGATGGGTTAGGCAGGCTCCGCCTGTGGCGAAACCGGGACAGGGAACCTCCTTCCGTGCGGCAGTGACACCGACGGCAGTGTCCCTCCGGCTGCTGCCCAAACATGTGTCGGATCGCCTGATTCGTCCTGGATCCACGAAATTGGGGATTGCCTATCCGGCTGTGGAGAACGACTATCGATACCTGGCCTCTGTCTTCTACGATCGCGTGGAACTTGCCGCCGCCGCACTCGACGACGTCTCGTTGCCCGTCCTTTTGGGACACATCATGGCGCACGAACTGGGTCACCTGCTCCTCGGGCCCGGCGCACACGCGAGAGAAACCATCATGGCATGTCCATGGGACACGAACGAATTCCGGTTCGTGAAGCGCGGCCGGCTCGGCTTCGATAAACGACAAAGGGCCCTGCTTCGTTCGCAGGTGGCGGCGCGAGACAAAGCCGCTGAATCGGTGGCGGGCACTCGACAACAAGCAGCCGTGCACGGCGGCGCGTGAGACACGCGCCCCTGTGAGCTAACTGGACAACAGCCGCCTGCTGTTGCTGTCGAACATCTGGTCCGGGACGAAGCATGACTAAGGGAAGGTGCCGTCTGGATCGGATGGGCGTTGAACTCGCCCAGTTCGGCGACGCCAGGATCGATCCCGCGCTCAATAGCTGTACTTCAGCGCAAACTGCACGATCCTGGGGTTCACGGAGGTGCCCAGAATTTGGCCAAAGGAAGCACTGCTCACAGACGTGACCGGATCGCCGAATTGCGGGTGGTTGAAGGCATTAAAGAGTTCCACGCGGAATTCGATCGTTGAGGCCTCAGCCGGCCAACCCACGGCAGTCCGCTTGGAGATGCCAACGTCCCAGTTGCTATGTCCGGGACCCGTTACGATTCCCACACCACTATTGCCGAAAGCGGTGCCAATGCCATCGTCGCCGAGGATCGGCCAAACAGGCCTTCCTCCGGTTGCCGTCAGCCCGGCAAGGCAAGTCCTGTTGAAAAATCCCTTCAACCTGCTCTCCACCGGTCCGGACGACGCTAATTGGCTGTGGGTACAATCTGGTACAAGTTGAGCCCGGTCGTCAGTGATTCCAAAAACATTATTCGCATTGGTTCCATAGAACGCCAGTGGAGCGCCCGATTGGAATGTCGATATGCCCGAGATGCTCCACCCTCCCAAGGCATGGCGGGTGAAGGGGCGCGATGCCCAGGGAGCCGGCAAGTCGTAAACGTAACTTACAATGAAGCGCTGCTCGCGGTTGAAGGCGCTGCGCCCATAGCGGGCGTGCCAGGCGAGTTGGTTGCCGCTGGTTCCCCAGCCGGCGGCGGCTCCGTTGAAGTTACCTCCATCCGTGGTGAGGGCATGGGCAAAGGTGTAAGCTGCATGCAATTGAAGCCCTTTGCTGAATCGCTTGCGCAGGCTGGCTTGCAGGCTGTTGTACCACGCACTGCCGGTGGATTGGATCATCGTCAACTGCGAGGCCTGGAAACCCTCGATGGGCACCCGAAGGGGGATGTTCTCGACCGTATTCCCCGTCTGGCCGCGGATCGGATTCGCCGCGCTCGCCAACCCTGCTTGGTTCACAGAAATCACACTGGTGTATCGAGTTCCACGAGATCCTACATACCCAATGTCGAGGGCGAGTTTTCCGCTAAGCGCCGTTTCCAGATTCATACCGTACTGCTGGGTAATAGGCGGCCGGTAGCCTTGCGCCACGGCTGTCAAACTGGCCGCCGTCGCCGGCGAGTAGGGAGGGAACACAGGCAGCGTGATTGCCGGAGGAAAGGGATTGGCGAAAGTCGCGCCCGCATTGGCGGCTCCGACCAGTTGACGCTCCACGCCGAATGGCGGGCCGCCCTCCAACTGGCCGAGTATCTGCCCCGTGTAGCGGGAAAAATAGATGCCGTAACCGCTTCGCAGAACCATACGGTGAGTCCCGGGTAACTCCCAGGCGAATCCAAATCGTGGTCCAAAATTGTTCTGTCCGTCCCCGCGAATCCCCAGGTTGTTGTCAATTTGGGTCACGCCGGCGGGAACAGCCCCTTGGAAGTTATTGGGGACAACGAACCCCTCGAGCGTTCCTCCCGCGGGGGGGTTGGATTGGCGCGTTCGGGGTCGAAGTTCGCGTTGCGGCCTAACTCTTCACCGATTCCGCCCAACCGCTCGTAGCGCAGGCCCAGGTTGACCGTGAAGGTCGAGGTCCAGCGGATATCATCCTGAACATACAGACTTCCGTCCCAGGTTCGCCATGCCCGGTCAAACAGTCCCGGCAGGTCCGAGGATAGATAGACATTGCTGAAGATCCCTGTGCCATTCTTCGCCCCGCTCTGGCCGAGGAGGAAGTCCTCGAAGCTAAGAAACACCAATGCGCCGAGGAAGTGGTACTGGGTGAGGTTGACGTGCGCCCGGTCGATCTCGCCTCCAAAGCGGAGATTGTGGCGTCCGTGAACATAGAAAGCAGAGTCTGTGAATGTGTACGTGTTCTGGGCGAAGCGTCCCCCTTGTCCGTTCCCGCCCAACGTATACGCGCCACTGATGAAAATCTGGGGGTAGGGGTCCGCATTGGGAGGCGCAGTGACCCCGATGTCCGAATAGTGGAAGGGCGTCTCCTGAATCGTTGTGGGGTCGATTCGACGCAGGCCGAAGATCGCGTGATTGACGAGAGTTGGCGTGAAAGTATACGTGTGGGCCACGGCGAGGTTTTGGAAGGTAGTGGATACGACAAGGGGAAAGCCCTCCACCGGCGCTCCGCCGAAATTCGGTGCCGGTAAAGGTATATCCATGTTCTCGCCGGAGTGGAAATAGCTCAGTTTGAAGCTGCTTTTCGCCGACTGGATATAGTCAATTCCCGCCAAACCCTGGTCCTCGCGATACCAGGCCGGGACGCTGAGCGCGGTGAACCCGCGGGTATCGAAGGGCGATCCTGGGTTTATTGTCTGCGGAGCCGGAAGCAGGTATTGGCCATTTGAGAGTTTCAGATTCAGCAGGTTGAGGGCTGGGGCGCTGATGTTTGACCCGTCGGCGGCAATGGGATAGGCACACGCCCTGTCAAGGAGACCACACTTGCCGGCGAACAGTCTTCCTATGCCCTCCCTCGAGCGATCGTTGGTCAATGGCGGCGAGCGGAAATTGCTGGCGCCGCCGCCTGCGACTCCGTTTCGTTGCCGTGTGCCCTGGTAGGAAAGGAAGAAGAACAACTTGTCTTTCCGGATGGGACCGCCCAGTGTTCCTCCGAATTGATTCTGCCGCAGAACGCCTCGAGGCTGAGAATTCCGGTTCCGGAAGAAGGAGTTTCCGTTTAGAACCTCGTTCCGCAAAAACTCGAAAGTGTTTCCGTGGAACTCGTTGGAGCCGCTTCGCGTGATCACATCTACATGGGCGCCCGCGTTTCTCCCGTAGGCGGCATCGTAAAGTCCGGTTTGTACTTTGAACTCGTGAATCGCATCCGCATTGGGGATCGGAATGCCGCCGCTAAAAGACCCGCTGCCCAGCAGATCGTTCGCGCCAACGCCGTTCATCTGGAAATTGTTGTCGTACACCGTTGCCCCGTTGACATTAGCGTTATTCACACCCATGACCCCTCCCCCGCCGCGGCCCAGAGCGGTTGCATTGTTCACATTCGTGGAGATGCCCGGGTACAGATTCATGATCTGGGTGAAGTTGCGGTTTGCCAGGGGCAGGCCGGTCACCGCCCTTTCATCGGTAAGACCGCCAAGCGCCGGTGACTCCGTCTGTAGCAATCCCGGCTGAGCCGAAACCACCACGCTCTCCGACGTAGGACCTACCTCGAGTTGGACATCAAACCGGGTGGACACGGTGACGTTCACGACCACGCCCGGGCGGGAAGCAACCTTGAAACCGTCCCTCTCTACCTCCACACGGTACGACCCCGCGGGAAGAAAGGGCACCAGATATGCGCCGTTGTATTGCGAACTCACGGCGCGGATCTCGCCCGTACCCTCGTTACTCGCCGCCACTCTAGCGCCCGGAATGACTCCTCCCGACAAATCCGTAACCGTTCCCGTGAGCCCTCCTGTCGAAGCCGTCTGAGCGTGAACTCCGCCCGCCCCTGCCAGCAGCCAAACAAGCAGAATGCAGGTCCGTATTGTGGTTGCTCCTCGGTCCAATCAGCGCCTCCGCCTGAATCCACTTTTCCAACGCGCAAATCCGGACCGCACCGGGAATTTGGAGTCAGACCATTTTGCAGCACTTCCCGGCGGGAAGATCGGCGGGACACCTGTGCGCCGGCTCCTCATTGGAAGTTCTCCACCAGCATCAGGTCGCCGCCCCGCCTTTCGAACTGGGTATACAATATCGTGCGATAGTCAGGAGAAACTGCAACCCCGCCATAGTTCAGCTTGTCTATCGCTTTGATTAGCCGGCTAGCCCCCGTCGGGAAATCCATCAACTGAATGGAAAGGCCTCCGGTTGCGTCATCGGGCGGCTTCACAAAGTAGATCCCTCTCCCGGTCACCGTAAAGGAGAAAGGCTTTACGGCATCCAGAATCCGGGTTTCTTCTCCGCCCCCCACAGGCACCTTCCAAATGCTCTCGGGTACATTGTCCTTCGAATAGTAAAGCGTCTTGCCGTCGGGAGATTCCAGGGGCTCGTTGCCCCCTCCCTTGGTGATCTGTAGGGCATCTCCTCCCTCTGCCGGCATCCTCCACACCTGCGGCTGGCCGGTGCGGTCAGACGTGAAATAGATCCATCTTCCGTCATGCGACCAACTCGCGGCCTTGTCACTTGCGGGGTGGTGAGTCAGGCGCCTGAGACCTCCTCCGTTGGCAGCCACCACGTAAAGCTCAAACTGCCCGGCGGCGTTGGACCCAAAAACGATCCACTTTCCATCGGGCGACCATCTCGCAGGGCCTGTGATCGGGGCTTGCATGGAGGTTAGCTTCTCCAGACCCGATCCATCAAGGTTCGAAACCCATACCTCGTAACTCCCGGAACGGTCCGATGCGAATGCAATCCTCTTCCCATCTGGGGAGAATTCCGGACTCAGTTCATTGCGTGTGGATGTAATGAAAGGCCGGGCAGCAGGGTTCCGCTCCCGTTCGTCCAGATCGATGCGCATTATGTCCAGATCGATGGAAACCTTCGCGTAGACCAGCCGGCGCCGGGCGCCAGAGACCGAAAATGAAGCGATGGTATCTCCAGGCAATGTCAGCATTTCGGCTTTGGCCGGACCCGGAAAGCCGCCTGAGAGCACCCGGTCCGCCCGGATTCTCCGCAGAGTGCGGGCCAAGTCGTGCCCGGCGGTGTAGATGACGTCCCGCCCGTCGGCACTCCACGTGGGATTGAACGCATACTGCTTTTCCCAACTGAGCTGGCGTGGTTCACCTGTCGGCTGGAAGGCGTCGGACAGAGGCACCAGGTAAACCTCGCCTGTCGGTTCTCCCCAGCGGGCGAAAGCGAGCGCCCGGCCGTCGGGCGAGAACGCCGGCCAGACATCGTAAAAGAATCCACGTGGGGTGGTCAGTCTGCGCTTCTCGCCGGTTTCGATAGACAAAATGGATATGCCCGCATCTTTGCCAGGAGCAGTCGCCTCTGCGTAGGCGATATACCGGCTGTCCGGCGTCCAGGCCAGTCCGAAGGGACCCGTTTCGCCCAGGACTCGCTCCGTGCCGCCCAGCGGCGGGATCAGGACAATTGAATTCTTGTCCGATACCCTGCGCCGGAAAGCGATGTACCGCCCGTCGGGTGACCACGCAGGGTTGACGTCCTCGGCAGGATGGGTAGTGAGCCGCAGAGGCCTCCCGGAACCGATCACCTGGACGTAGATATCATAGTTGTCCTGCTTGTCGCCGTTCCAGGCAAAGGCAACCTGGTTGCCGTCCGGGGAAAGCGACGGGCAGCACTCATTTCCCGGATAGGTGGTGAGGGGCACTACGGTGAAACTTGCGGGCGGCGCCATCCGCGAGAACACAGTCAGCCACAACGCCAACAAGACCGCGCCGCAACAACAAGCCATGACAGCCCAGAGCCAAAGCCGTCTCGGACGCGGCGCGGGCCTGGCGGCCGGCACCTTCGCGGAAGCCAATTGTTCCCTCAACTCTTCCAGCACAACCTTCACATCAGCCATGTGCTGGGAGCGCCGCGCCGGGTCTTTCCGCAAGCAGCGCGCGATCATCCTCTCGAGATCGCGCGGAACCTCCACACCCAGGGCGCCCGGCTCCTGGTGGAGGATCGCCGCCATCGCCGCCATCGGAGTATCCCCCGGAAACGCGCGCCGCCCTGTCACCATCTCATAAAGCACTGCGCCGAAGGAGAAGATGTCTGAGCGGGCATCCACCCGCTTGCCTTCGGCCTGTTCCGGTGACATGTAGGCCGCCGTGCCCAGAATCATGCCTTCTGCGCTGGTCGCCACCGCCCGCTGGGTCGAATCCTCCGGTGCCCTCTCACCCGGTTTCGTCTGTTTGGCCAGTCCGAAGTCCAGCACCTTGACCACGCCTTGATCCGTAACCACGATGTTGGAAGGCTTGATGTCCCGGTGGATAATGCCTGCCGCATGGGCTGCCACAAGAGCATCGGCGACTGGAATGGCGTACTGCAACGCCTCATCGAGGCGCAGACCCTTGCACGGAATCATCTGGTCGAGTGTCTTGCCCGCCAGGTATTCCATGGCGATGAAATCGATGTCATCGGTCTGCCCGACATCGTGAACAGTGACGATGTTGGGGTGAGCTAGCGCGGAGACCGCCCGCGCTTCCTGCATCAAACGCTGCCGGCTTTCGGAATCGTTGAAACACCGCGCATGCAAAACTTTCAAGGCCACCGCACGGCGCAGAACGGTGTCCTGGGCCTTGTACACCGCGCCCATGCCGCCCTGGCCCAACTTTTTCTCCACGCGGTAGCGGCCGAGCGTTTGGCCCTCGATTAACTGAAATCGGTAAGCCACTGGTTCGACCAGTGAGACTTGAACAGGTTTGACCGTTCCGGGAGATGTTCAGAGTGTAGAATCCTCTCCAAGTGGCTTGATGACCCACGTAAAGGAGAGGATTTCT
>JADLBG010000360.1 GCA_020847895.1 Bryobacterales bacterium | reverse complement strand
TGAGCGTGCCCTTGCCCACGGCGACACCATCCGCATTGGCGACAGGCACATCCTGTTTCTCACCGAAGATCAGCCCGCGGACGCCGGCGAGAACCGCTCCATCCGCCTGGACAGCACAAGCCGGCAGACCGCCACCATGGTCGAGTTACCCCATCTCGATTCTCTTTACCTCACCGGTACAGACCTTCCCCATGACCCGCGCGCCACCCAAAGCCTTCAGGCTCTCCTCAAAATCAGCACCGTCATTCGCTCCGCCGACGGTCTGAAGCCCCTCGCTCATCAACTCCTGGGCCTCATCGCCGAAGCATCGGCTGCGCATCAGGCCGCCATCCTCCTCACAGGTCCGCCGCCCGCCGATCCCCTCTCCTTCAGTTGGGACAACACGGCCGGTTTTGAAACCACCGTCACCGTGCCCGATCATCTCCTTGAGCGCGCCGCCCGCGACGGTATCGCCACCCTCGCCCAGGAAGCCTCCTCCTGCCGCATCGCCGCTCCCTTGGCCAGCCGCGATCAATTGATCGGCGCGCTCTACCTCGAAACTACGGCCGCCTTCGACGATGATCACCTGCAGTTTGCCGCCGCCGCCGGTTCCATCGGAGGTCTGGCCCTTGATTCCGCGCGCCGCTTCGAAATGCTTGCCGCCGAAAACTCCCGCCTGCGCGAGGAAATCAATCTCGAACACGACATGGTCGGCGAGAGTCTCCGCATGCAGGATGTCTACCGCTTTATCTCCCGCGCTGCCCCCACTTCAGCGACAATCCTCATCCGCGGCGAGAGCGGCACAGGCAAGGAACTGGTGGCCCGCGCCATTCACCGCAACAGTCCCCGCGCCCAGCGCCCCTTCGTTGCCGTCAACTGCGCCGCTCTCACCGAGCCGCTCCTCGAAAGCGAACTCTTCGGCCATGAGCGCGGAGCCTTTACACACGCCATTGCTCAAAAGAAGGGCCGCTTCGAACTCGCTGACGGTGGAACTCTCTTCCTCGATGAGATTGGCGAGATCCCCATTTCCCTGCAGGCAAAGCTGCTCCGCGCCATTGAAGAGCGCGAGTTCGAACGCGTCGGCGGCACGCGCCCCATCCGCGTCGATGTCCGCCTCATTGCCGCCACCAATGCCGATCTCAAAGCCGCCATCGAGAAAGCAACCTTCCGCCAGGACCTCTACTATCGCCTCGATGTGCTCTCTGTCACCATGCCCCCGCTGCGGGAGCGGACCGGCGACGTCCAATTGCTGGCAACCTATGTCGCCTCCCGCGTCGCCGCCCAGGTCAACAAGAAGATCAACGGTATCTCCCCGGAAGCCCGCGCGATTCTCGAAGCCTACGATTGGCCCGGCAACGTCCGCGAACTGCGCAACGCTATCGAACGCGCCGCCGTTCTCGGCAATTCCGAATACATCCTCCCCGAAGATCTCCCCGAAGACCTCCTCGAATCTTCGCGGCCTGCTCCCGAAGCTCTCGGTCAGTTCCGCTCCTCCGTTACCGGCGAGAAGCGGCGGCTGATCCTCGAAGCCGTCTGCCATACCAAAGGCAACTACACCGAAGCCGCCCACCGCCTCGGTGTGCACCCCAACTATCTCCACCGCCTCATTCGCAATCTCGATCTCAAGGAGGAAATCCTCAAAGCCCTGGGCAAGTAGCTCGGAACGCCTCATCCCGCCACCCGCGCCGCATAGTCGAAGTGGTCCAGCACGTCCTCCACCGTCGTCGGCTCGCTCGCCTTCACGAACATCCGCACCCCGGTGATCCCCATCACGCCTCCAGTCTGCGCCATCCTCCGCATCGCCTCATCCGTCTTGCACCGTGGATGTCCGCTGAGTGCCCTGCAATTGGAGTGCGTGATCAACACCGGCTTCTTCGAGGCCTCAAATGCATCCAGCGTCGTGCGGTCTCCGCAATGCGATACATCCACCGCCATCCCCACCGCGTTCATCCGCTCCACAATATCGAGCCCGAAAGTGGAAACAGCATGTCGATCACCGCCGTCGACCGCGCCAGTTCGATCCCCCGCGTCGAATACTCGCGCTGCGACCCGGCGAACAGCCGGTGACGCCGCGGCGGAATCGCCGGAGCCGAGGCCGGAACAAAGCGGCGGGATACCATGCGCTTGAGTATATCCCGCCGCCTGCGCCCGCAACCTCTTATTCTGTTCCCCTTACACCCAACACCCCGGCAGTCATCATGCTTGACCCTGTTGCCGCCGGAATCACGACATACCCTGTCGCTCCATCCCTCGTCACACCTGTGAATACCAACTCTCTCCGTTTGCCGTCCACTTTCGAATAGAACACCACCGGCTCCATCGCCTGCTGATCCTTCAGCCAGATCGTTTTACGGTCCGGCATCAGCCACACATACCCCTTCACTCGCCGGTAGCTTACGTTGGTTCCCGTCACGGACACCGATATCCCGGGCACCAGTTCCCGCGGATGATTCTTCGTCACCTCGAAATCGATCCGCTTCACCGCCAGGTCGCGTTTCATACCCTCCAGCTCCCGGCTGCCCGACTCCACTTCGTTTCGTACAGCCGCCAGCCGCTGGCCGCTGCTCTCCTGATAGTGGCGCGCATCCTCGCGCATCGCCGCGATCGCGCTGCCATTTTCGCCGCTCCGCGCACGCTGCGCCGCCAGTTCCCGCTTCACTCCCTGTAACTCCTGCTCCAGGCTGGCCAGTTTCGTCTGGTCCCGGTCATCCCGCGATGCGAGCCGCGCCAGCTTTCCCTCCATATCGATCGCGCGCCGGTCCATCTCCACCTTCACCTTGCGCGCCGCCTTGTCTGCCGCCGCATCCGCCTCCAGGCTGGCACGGCGAAGCCGCGAATCCACCGTCCCCTCCATCTTTGTCATCCGGTCGCGCAAACCTGCCAGTCCGGAAGCCCACTCCTTGACTCCGCTCTCCGCTTTACTCAACCGGTCACTCATCGAACTCACCGATTGCTGAAGACCCGGCAGCGCCGCAATCGACGAGGATTGCGCCGTCAGCACGTGATAGCCATACGCCAGCGCCGCTGCCACCGCCCCACCCAGGACAAACATTGCCAGCCACTGGCGCCGCGCGGTCCGCCGCATCGACTCTTCGAACTCGTGCTCTTCCTTCTTCAGCCGTTCCTGCACATGTTCGTTCATAAGCAACCCTCCTTGCCCCTGATCGAGCAAGAACCGTGCCATCAACCACAATTTCCATGCCCTCCATAACGTAATCAATCACATACAAAACGGACCCATCCACCGTTCAACCTCCTCGGGCGGTAAAAACTACAGCCCCCCGGACCCCCTGCGCTACAGTTTAAAGATGAAGCTCGGAATCGACTTTGGCACTACACGGATTGTCGTCGCAGCTTCCGATCGCGGAAACTACCCTGTTGTGTCCTTCGAAACGCCCGACGGCGCCTCCGAAGAGTGGTTCCCCCCGCTCGTCGCCCTCCGTGGCGAAGAACGGCTCTTTGGCTGGGATGCCTATGCCCGCCAGGGCGACCCCGCCTGGACAG
>JADLBG010000359.1 GCA_020847895.1 Bryobacterales bacterium | reverse complement strand
TGTCGGCCTCGATCGGGTTCATTGCTTTGTTCGGAGTGGCGGTGCTGAACGGAATCGTGCTGGTGAGTTACATCAACCGGCTGCGGTCAGAAGGATGGGAGACGATGGAGGCAGTGGTGAACGGGGCGACAACCCGGCTTCGGCCCGTGCTGATGACGGCGCTGGTGGCGAGTCTGGGGTTTGTGCCGATGGCGTTCGCCACCACGACCGGAGCGGAGGTGCAGCGGCCGCTGGCCACGGTGGTGATTGGAGGATTGGTGACGTCCACGCTGTTGACGCTGTTTATGCTTCCGGTGCTTTATCCGATGTTCAGCCCGAAGAAGCCGGCGGAGGATGTGGAAGAGGAAATCTACTGAAGGCGGGCGCGATTGCGCTCGTTGGTTACGAGTTCATCGAAGATCGCCAAGACCTGTTTGCGGTACTCATAGACCCGCTGCAAGGTGTCGCGAAGACTGCCGCGGCGGTAATGGGTCTGCCATTTGCGCAGTGTTTCCTTGGGGATATCGATGTCTTTCCGGATGGCATCCGCCGAGTGACCGCGCAGGAAAAGCCCGTAGAACATCGCCGCCTCACGGCGCGTCGCCATTAGATCGAAGTCATCGTTTCGGGGCATTCACTCGTTCTCCCAGATTCAGGCCCGGAAAAATGCCAGTATAAACATTGCTCCGGCCACTGGCAAGAGTTTCTGTACGATCTTTGAACATATCGGTTCGCGCGGGCTACCGGCGACCTAAACTCATTAGAGGTGTATCCTGGTCGTGGAGTTTCAAAATGAAGAAAATCTTTGCTCTCTCCCTGGTTGCCCTGGCCGCGTATGCCGAAACCTGGTCCGGAACTATTGTGGATGTCATGTGCAGGGGTAAGGATGTCGCCAACCATACGCGGCAGTGCGCGCTTTCCTGCGCCAAGAGCGGCTACGGTCTGGTGCTCTCCGATGGCAAGTTCGTCAAGCTGGATGAGACGGGCAATGCCATGGCGCTCTCGAAGCTGAAAGCCTCCCGCAAGGACAAGGATTTGAAGGCCAAAGTAACCGGCAAACGGGACGGGGAAGTGATCAAGGTCGAGACCATCGAGCTACAGTAGCCCGTCCACGCGTTCGCCACGCAGATGGTTCTTGCGCAGCGGGACCCATGCCTCGAAGACACCGGGGTTTTCGAGCCAAGTCATCATCCACAGAACCATCTCCTCTTTTTCCAACTGTTTCTCGCGGCTCACCTTAGGGTTGTGGGATACCAGACGGGCGTGGTCCTTGGCCTCGATGACGGCCCGGCGGCAGAGCCGCTGCCCGTCCCTGTCGCCTCGCTCGGCTGCCTGCCTGTATTCCTGCGCGAGTTGAAGAAGGGTGCGCTCGAGGTGGGCGAGGTCGTCCTGGCGGACGCCTTCGACTAAAGGGGACAAGGGGACTCCGCAATCGCGCAGGAGGCGGCGAAAGAGCGTTTTTCCAACCGGGCCCAACTCCCGGCGCAGTGTCTCCACCCGCTGCTGCTCAATCAGTTCCCATCTTTCGGCCGCGAGCAGTTCCCGCAGCCGGCGCTGAAGCCTTTCCTTTTTGCTGGCCACGACGATACTCCGAGACGGCCCGGTTGTGGGCATCGACGTTGGTGGTGAACACATGGCCGGAACCGTCTGACTTAGCGACGAAATACAAGTAGTCCGTACCGGCGGGGTGCAGCGCAGCCTGAAGGGAATAGAAGCCGGGATTTGCGATGGGTCCGGGGGGAAGGCCGGTGTGCTGGTAGGTGTTATAGGAATGCCGGTTTTCGAGGTCGGAACGATAGATAGTCCCCCGGTAGCGCCCGTCGAGCAGGGCGGCGTAGATGGTGGTCGGATCGCAATCGAGGCGCATGTCGCCCTCTAACCGGTTGCGGAACACCGATGCGACGACGGGACGTTCTTCCGGCACGGCTGTTTCCTTCTCCACCAGGGAAGCGAGGGTAACCGTTTCGTGGACCGGCGCCGTTCCGTTCAGTTCTTTCCAGGCTCGGCGGAACCGGTCTGTCATTTCCTTGCACAGTTCCGGCGCGGTGGTGTGCCTGGTCATGCGGTATGTGGCGGGGAACAGGTAACCTTCGAGACTGGGCGCATCGGGCGCGAGGTCGCGGATCAGATCCGGCTTTGAGGCTGCCTTGCGGAATTCCGCCGCCGTCAAGAGTCCCTGCTCTTCCAGAATTTCGCCGATGTCAAACAGGTTGCTACCTTCCGGGATGGTCACTTCGTAGTAGAAGATGTCCCCTCTGGCGAGGCGCTCATAGACTTTCCAGACGCCGGCCGGTTCGGCGAACCGGTATTCGCCGGCCTGCAGCACGGCATTAGGCCGGATGGCTCGCATGAGCAGGAATTGCCAGCTTGCGCGCAGGACTCCGGCATCCTTGAGCATGAGGGCGATCTGGCGGGTGCCTGCTCCGCGTGGGATGTCGACGAAAACCTCCCCGTTCCCGGGCGAGTAGGGCAGGCGGAGCGATACCAGCAGAGCGGCTCCAATCCCCGCGGCGAGGATGAGCATGCCCAAGGCCAACAAGATTGCGGTTTTTATTCGTCTGACCAATCGCTCACTCCGGGGAGGGAATCCAGATAACTTTGGAGAATCAGGACGGCTGAGAGGCGATCCACGGCCTTGGCGCGTTTCTCGATGCTGATGCCGCTCTGACGCAGCACGCGGGTTGCTTCCACCGTCGTAAGGCGCTCATCCCATAGACGTACCGGGACTCGGCTGCGTTGCTCGAGGCGGGCGGCGAAGTCCTTGACCCAGCCCCCCTGACGGCTATCCTCTCCGCTCATGTGCAGGGGCAATCCAACGACGAACAACCCCACGCCATAGTCCTCCGCCAACCGGGTCAAGCGGGCGAGATCGCTCTTCAGATTTTGGCGTACCAGAGTTTCGATTCCCTGAGCCGTGATCCCGAGGGGATCACTAAGGGCGAGGCCGATGCGCCGCAGGCCGACGTCGAGCCCGAGAATTCTCTTTTGCGGTCCGGCAACCGAATGATTCATCTTGCCGTTCTCATTATAGGGCCGCGCATGTTAGATTAGCGGTAAGGCCCACCTTGGTGCGGATTCGAAGACAGTGGAGCTGCTTTCAACCTCCTTTTCTGTTCGTAAGCCGAAGGTAACCGGCACCTT
>JADLBG010000358.1 GCA_020847895.1 Bryobacterales bacterium | reverse complement strand
TCATCGACGGTGAACCATTCGGGGAATTCGTTGAGGCGGACGTAGTTGGCGGCGAGGTTGAGGACGCGGCGGTGGCGGGCGAAGTCGAAGCGGATGGTGGCGTCACGGTTGAGGGCGAGGAGGAGGTGATCGCCTTGTCGGACGGCTCCCACTTCGAGGCCAGGGGTCCAGTGGGTGGGGCGGCACCCTTGGGACTTCGCGAGGGCGTAGAGGTAGGCGGTGCGGTTGAAGTTGCCTTCGCCGTACCAGTATTCGATAAAGCCCGAGGGAAGCTGGCGGGCGAGGAGAGCGTCCATTTCGGGGTCGATCCAGGACCATGCCTCGGTGGAGGGTTCGCGATTGACGAGATAGAGGGCGCTTTCGATGGAGTCGGCGACGCCGTCGAAGGAGCCGTTCTCCCAGTCGTAATTGCGATATTTGGGGAGGTTCGTGAGAACGCGGCGGACGGCGTCGCGATAGCGAGTATCGCCGGTGGCCTGATAGAAGGTGTACATCGCGCCATAGAGGTAGCCCCAGTTGTCGGAGAGACGGTCGCGGAGGGGCTTCAATGTTGCGGGGTCGATGACGTCGTAGAAGAAACCGTCGGGGTTGGCGGAGGCGAGGATACGGTCGAGCATGCGGGCGATGGGTTCGCGGTAGGCGGGTGTGCGTTCGATGGCGTAGAGAAGGGCGAGGCCGACGACGGCTTCATTGCCGTGGTCGCGGAGTTGGACTCGCTGATCGCCGGTGTGCGTCTCGAAGTTCCAGTTCATGCAGGGGAGGTCGCGGCAACCGGGGAGCACCTCTTCGATGTAGGCGCGGGCGATGGTGTGGGCCCAATCACGGTAGCGCGGATCGGCGGTCATGGGGATGAGGCGGTCGAGGACCTGGAGCACGTCGCCGTTGATTTCGGCGCCGGGTCCGGGGAGGTTGCCCCAGCGGGTTTTGGTTGGGGCGTGCTTCATGATGTCAGAGGTCAAATCCGTCATGCGGAAGAACCACGGGGTGCGGCCGAGGAGTTCGGTGACGGCGAGAAGACCGTCCTTGGCGTACTCGGAGGCTCCGAAGAGGTTGAGGGGGCTGGGGCGGCCGGTGGAGAGATCGACATCGCCGGGGAGCGAATCGAGGACTGTGGAGTAGCGCACCTCGTTGCGGAGCATCTCGAGGAGGCGGCCGCGGTAGAGATCGGGGTCAGTGAGTTCGGCGGTGAGGATGAGGTAGGGGTAGAGATCGGCGGCGGAGTTGTGGACGGTGTAGCGGCGCGGTTGGCCGGGCTTCAGGCCGCGTGGTCCGCCGGGGATGCGCTCCGGGAGGAGGCCTGTGCGGGGGTCGGCTTCGGCGAGCCAGGCAAGCATGAGCTTGCGCATGGCGGCGGCGGAGCGCTCGAAGCGGCGGCCGTTTTCGCGGGTCTGGGCGGCGAGCGGATCAGGGGCATCGAAGATACGCACCTGGTAGTGGAGGACGACGGGTTTGCCCGGTTCGATGCGGAGGGGGTCGACGCCGGGGAAGTTCGCGCCGAGGAAGCCGTAGTGGCGGAGGCACCAGGGGTTGGGGAAGCGTGGATTCGTAGGGGCGGCGGTGATGCGGAGTCCGGCGCGGCCTTGGGCGAATGTGCCCTCGAGTTCGGCCCACTGGTGTGCACCGTGATCTTCGTCCTTGGGCACGGGGCCATCGCTCGAGCGGAGTTCGGTGCGGGAGCGGGAAGCGAAGCGGGCGCTGAGGCCGCCGTATCCTTTGTTCTGTTCGGGGGCTCCGGCGAGGCGGATGGGTTGATCGGCAGCCTGAAGGGTGAGGGAAACGTCAAAGATGCGCGCGCCGGCCTGGGCGGGATGGACGGTGATTTCGATGGAGTCGCGAAGCAGCGGCTTGCCGCCGGCGATCCAGGAATGAGAGGCGCGCAGGGTGGCGTTGCCGGACTGGATGCCGTGAACGGGGGCGCGGTCAGGGCGGTGCTCAATGTCATTGAGAAGCCATGGATCGTAGCGGTGTCCGCCGGCTTCGAGAATGGGCCAGGCCCAGAACAGGCCGCGATGATGGCGATGATCAGCGGGGCCGTCATCGGTGAGGGTGACGCCCGCCGGCGAGACTACGGGATGCAGGTAGCAGCACTTGCGGCCTTGGCCGTGGTTGTAGACGAACACGGTCTTACCAGCTTCCGTGAGTTCGAGTTGGGCACCGGTCTTGCCCATCCAGCGGAAATCTCCGGCCCAGGCGGAGACGGCAAGCAGCAGAAGAAGGGATTTCATAGAGTGTTCCGGCGGACGGCGTCCTCGTCGACTTCGACGCCGAGACCGGGGCCGGTGGGAACGGGGAGCGTGCCGTCCTCGAGTTGGAACGGTTTCTTGAGAAAGCCGGCGGTGAGGAATTGGAGGCCGTTCAGGGCGGCGGGGTAGGTGACGTCGAAGGCTCCGAACAGGAGGAGGGAGGCGGCGAGAGAGACGTCCGGATCGGTGAGGCCGCTGCCGAGCATGAGGAGACCGGAGTCACGCAGGATTTCGGCCTGGCGGCGGGCGTCCCAGAGTCCGGCGGTGCGGGCGGGTTTCATGGCGACGCCGTCGAGCAG
>JADLBG010000357.1 GCA_020847895.1 Bryobacterales bacterium | reverse complement strand
CGACGCTCGCGTCATTCGCCGAGGCCACATTCTGGCTGAGATAGAGCGACCATGGCCCGTTGCCGATGCGGTTCTGATAGACGCCGGTGGTTGCGCCGTTGAATGTCCACGCCGGAGGCGTCAGGTTACCGGCGGGGGCGGCGTACTGATAAGGCCCGGCCGGCGCCGGTGACGCGTAGGTGTTCGTGTTCACACGGCTGAATGGTTTGTACTGCCCGCCGGTAATCACATCGAGCGAGCTCGAATTTGGAATCGTGTTCGCCGCCGCGTCGAGGAACGCCAGGTTGATGGTTCCCGTGCTCACAGCGCTTTGCGGATTGGAGAAGAAATCCAGCGTGTCGGCCGCCGCGGGGGTACAGCCTACCGTCTGGCACGGGCCCACCAACAGAGACTGCAGCCCCTGCGGGTTCAGATTGTTGTAACTGTTGAAATCCACTTCCACCGTCTTGATGGTGCCCGGCAGGTGTGTTACGCCGATGTTCGAGGGATAGGGATACGCCGGACCGGAGACATGGTTATTGCCGGGAATTCCGATCGACGATGCCTGGTTGCAATACTTATAGGACCCTGTGGGAAAACTCGCCACAATGGGGTTATTCAAGCGCAGGTTTACCGAGCCGGAGCTGAAGCCGAAGTTCGCCGTGCCCGTATAGGAGGCGGTGATGGTATGGTTGCCTTCGGAAAGATTCGTAATGTTGTTCAACGTCGCCTGGCCATTCGCCACGGAACTGGTTCCCAGATTGTTTCCGGTGACACTGTCGCTGAACGTCACGCTGCCCTCGTTGATGAGCGAACCCGGGCTGGCGGTATTTGTGACTGTCGCGGTGAAGGCGACAGGGTTTCCGGTGGTTGCCGGATTCGGGGTGGCTACGACGCTGGTGGTTGTGGCCGTTCCGTTGGTCATCGTGAAGTTGATGCACCAGTTGTTGATGGTTGCCGTATCGGGATTGCCGCGTTGTTGAGCGAAGAGCTTCCAGGTTCCGTTGGCGCTTGCGCCCGCAAACTGGCTGAGCAGCGTACGCGCAGGATCGCCGGCCGGGCCCGCCATTTCAAACACCAGCGGCGCCGGCTCCGATACGGTGATGCCGTTGCATACCGCTGACTGGCAGTATGTGCTGGTTCCATTCACGATCGCCGACGTCGGTTTATACGACCCGCTTACGAAAGAAACCGTCTGCGGAAGCGCCTGCGAAGCGGCCAGATCGTCCCAAATCAGGTTCAGGTTGTTGATCCCAGTGGCGCCGCCGGTATACGACATGAACTCCAGCGTCTTGCCGTTCGGCCCTACCAGCATCAAGGCGTTCACGTTGGGATTCGTGGAGGTGTAGCCGTTGATGTAAACCTTGACTTCCTGAATAATGCCACTCACGCCGTTCACGACAACGTCGGATGGATACGGCTTGCCCGGCCCTTGCCCGAGCAGCGCGCCTGGGGTCGGCAGAGTGATCCCGCCAGTGTTGCAGAATCCGACAGTTCCCGCCGGCGCTCCGGATTGTGAAGTGGTGGTCTTGATCACCTGCTGCGTCACGGCATTCGAAGCGGCGCTCGCGGCAAAGCCAGTGCCTCCCGTGTAGGTGGCCACCAGCACATGCGCGCCTTCGTTGGTAAATGTATGCGTCGTGGTGGCCACGCCGCCGGCGTTCACCACGGCGGTTCCGATGTCGGCACCATCGGTGTTGTCGTGAAAGGTTACGGATCCGTTGTTGACCGTCCCCCCACCAGAGGTTACTGTCGCGGTAAGCGTCACGGAACTGTTCGCGCCGGATGTGAAAGAGGGATTGGGTGAGGGTGTGGAGAGAGTGGTCGTGGTGGAGAAACCCGCGCCGGTTGTCGTGATGGTGAGTGTCCAACTTCCGATGGTCCCGGTTGTCGAACCGGTTTGGACCTGGTTGGTAACATACAACCGCCAGACGCCGTTTGCGCTCGCCCCGTTCAGCCCGTTGAAGACATTGGCAAAGAAGCCAGTCCCGTTGCTGGTGTCGGCCGACGTACTGGAGCCTGTCGTGTTTCCAGCGCTGTCGGGTTCCGCTCTGGTGTAGCCGCTGGTACCCGGCCCGGGAGTGGGGAAATTGTCGGGGATGAAGCCGGAGAAATGGTGCGTAGTCGCCAGCCATTGCCCCGTGGTGAAGCAGTTGGTCCCGGTCCCCGCATGGCCGTTCACGGTACCGGAATCGGTCAATGTGAAGGTGGAACTTCCCGATTGGTGGCACGCGTTGGACATCACGTCGAGCGCCGCGCCGTTCGGGGCCTGCAGCAGAATCCCCATGTTGAATGCGCTCGTCACGTTGAAGCTGTTGAAGGTGAGCTTCACATCCGTGATGGACCCCACCAGCCCGCTGACAGTGATGCAGGCGCCGTTGGCGCACGATCCGATGGGGGGCGTGGGATACGGGTTCGCCTGCAAAGCGCTGCTCACCGTAATCGTCCCGCTCGAGTTGAATGTGGATGTCTGCGCCAGGCAAACACCGGCAGCCAAGATAAAACCAGCGAATAGCCCAGCCGACGCTCGGTACGTCATGCCCCTCCTCCGAATCCCAGAGCCGATTCCCGCGCCCTTGAGGCGGCGAAATCAGCAAACCCAGTTCGGTTGGAAGTTTATCACAGATCCGTCCATCAATCCATCACTTTTTCGACTTTTTCTCGCCTATTCCTCAATTTTGCCTGTTTTCGCCGCTTTGGGAAGGGATTACCGGAATCCCTTTCCCATAATTTTTCCCGGATTGCGGCGGTTTCCTATTGCATGTTCGGGGGAGAGTGTAGTAACGTTCATCTGTACCACCGGGAGGAACTGGGCTTTACCTCATGCGGTGCTCTGGGCGCACACGAATTCCAATGCGCGTTGATCAATGAACCCGCTCGCTTCGGGGCTTAGCCAGATGGTGGAATCTCGTTTCTCCTGGTTCCGGCAGGCGCCCGTTTGCGCGAGCGTTCGAGGAGGAACATGTCGCAACCTTATGTCGGCCAGCTTCTACTGGTCCCTTACAACTTCGCCCCCGTCGGGTGGATGTTCTGCCAGGGGCAACTGCTCTCCATCTCGGAGAATGAAACTCTTTTCCAACTCATCGGCACCACCTTCGGGGGAGACGGGCAGAGCACGTTCGCGCTGCCGGACCTGCGTGGGAGAACAGCCATCGGAACCGGTCAGGGCGCCGGCGCCGGCAACTACGTCCTTGGTCAAACCCAAGGCGTTGAGCAGGTAACGCTCACAAGCAACCAGATCCCCACCCACACGCACGTCGTCGTTGCGAGCGGCAGCGTTAACAACAGCAGCCTGCCCAATGGCGCCATCCTTGCCGCCACCTCGGGGGCGCAGGCGTACGCAAGCGCCGGGACCGCCGGCAATCTCGCGCCCGGCAGCCTCTCTCCGGTTGGCGGCAGCCAGCCGCACGATAACCTGCAGCCCTATCTCACTCTGAATTGGATTATCTCCCTCTTCGGAATCTTCCCAACCCAAAGCTAAGCCGCCAGACCTGCTGAGATCTTTTAAGGAGAAAAAAATTCCATGGACCCATTTCTCGGATCACTGATGTGCGTATCATTCAATTTCGCCCCGAAAGGTTGGGCGGTCTGCGCCGGCCAGCTTCTGCCCATCAACCAGAACCAGGCGCTGTTCTCTCTGCTCGGCACCACATTTGGCGGCGATGGCCGCACGACGTTTGCCCTCCCTGACCTTCGCGGACGCTCCGCCATGGGGGCAGGTAGCGGCCATGTTCTCGGCGAGAGGGGCGGTGAAGAAGCCCACACGGTTACTATCACGGAAGTGCCTGCCCATACCCACTCCTGGAAGGCCACCTCCACTACCGGTAACCAGCCCGCCGGCGCCGGAAACATCCTTGCCGGAGCCGCCATTTACTCTACGGGCTCTCCCAGCGGCAGCATGAATTCGGCGGAGCTCAGCGCAGTGGGTGGGAGCCAGGCCCACGAAAACCGTTCGCCCAGCATGGCGCTCACCTGGATCATTGCCCTGCAAGGCATCTTCCCGAGCCAGAACTAAAGGAGAATTTTCATGGACCCATTTGTCGGACAACTGCTTCTCGTCCCTTACAATTTCGCTCCCAAGGGTTGGGCCTTCTGCGGCGGCCAACTCATGCCCATCTCCCAGAACACAGCGCTTTTCTCCCTGCTCGGCACCACTTACGGCGGTGACGGGAAGAGCACCTTCGCGCTGCCGAATCTTCAGGGCATGATCCCTATCGGATCCGGGCAAGGCCCTGGACTCAGCGTATACGACCTCGGTCAAACAGGAGGAGCGGACTCCGTTACTTTGCTCACCGCGGAGATCCCGGCCCATACGCACACGGCCGAGTCGATGGGGGGGCGAGGCACGACTACGGCCACGAGCCCCATCGGGAATTTTCTCGCGGATGGGGTGGCGGACTACGCTCCCGCCAACAGTCCTGTCAATTCGGCGCTGAATCCGCAGGCGGTTTCGACGGTCGGCGGCAACGCGCCCCACAACAACCTGATGCCCTACCTGACGATGAACTGGATCATCGCGCTCCAGGGCGTGTTCCCTTCAAGATCGTAGCAGCCAGCCTGCGATGCCTGCGTTTGCCCTGCGGCCCGTGACACCGGAAGACGGCGATTTTCTGCTCGCCGTCTTCCGTGCTTCCCATCCTGAATATGAAATGCTGCCTGTTGGCGAGGAGCAAAAACGGCAGTTGATCGGGATGCAATTTCAACTGCAAACTTCCGACTACCGCGCCCGTTATCCCGAATCCCGGCACGAGATCATCGAAGTGGATGGCAAGCCTGCCGGCCGTATCTGGGTTGCGGGCACGGACTACGAGATCCGCATCCTTGACGTTGGATTGCTGCCGGAGGTCCGCAACCGCGGTGTGGGCACGGCACTAGCGGCCCCAATCCTCGCGGAAGCCAGAGCTTGCGGAAAGCCCGTTGCATCATCCGTTCTCAAGGCCAACGCGGGGTCGCTTCGCTGGCATCAGCGCCTCGGCTTTCGTCTGAAGAGCGAGGACCAGTTTTACTTCTACCTGGAATGCCCTGCTTCGGTTGATTGAGGGAGCGGCAGAGCCTCCATCCAGCGCGCCATCAGCCGGGTGAGTATCTCCTGAAATTCCTCGATGCCGGCGAACTCCACCAGCGAGCCTTCCTGCTCCGCCTGTTTTTTCAATTGGACAATCTCCTGCTCCACGCGGTGCGGCAGGAGGGGCTTCTTGAAGAGCAGCGCCGTTTCCCGGAGCTTATGTGCCCCGCCTTCCACGTACTGGCGCGCCATGGCGTAGTCGCGTTCAAAATTCCTTCCCGGCGGCCCCCAGGAATCTTCCAGCAACTGGATGAAGTAGCGCGCATCGCGAATGTTCTCGAGGAGCACGTTGTGATAGGCGCGCTTGTCGGCCAGATTCGGCGGCAGAGTCACCGGGATAAAGAGCAGGTTTCTGGGCATGGCTCCGGTTTCATTGAAGCGGCTCACCGCGGTGTGAAAGGCCAGGCGCTCTTCCTCGAGTTGAAATGAGGTAGCGCAGAAGATTCGATGCATTTCGTAGGGCATGGTACTGAGGGAGACTGGGGGGATTCTAGCTCAGGGTTGGATGAGGAAGCAACAGAGGGGGCGCAGAACTTCGTTGACTTTTTAAATCACTGCCGTATAATGAACAGTGTTTAGTAATTGTGATTTGTTAACAAAACCTCTGCTATGTCCACCCTCGCCCTCCGCAACCTCTTCCACGATAAGATCCGCCTCTCCGTCACTCTCACTGGCATTGTCTTCGCCCTCATCCTCATCGTTGTCCAATTCGGACTCTTCCTCGGCTTTCTCGAAACCAGCGCCAACATCGTCGATCATTCCGGCGTCGACCTCTGGATCACCTCCCCAGGCATCCCGCACGTCAACGGGGGCTCGCCCATTCCGGAGCGGCGGCGCTACAAAGCCCTCGCCGTCGACGGTGTGAGCGAAGTACGCCCTTACGCCCTTCTATTTGGGAACTGGAAACTGCCCTCCGGAGCGCAAGAAGCATGCCAGATCGTCGGATTCGATCTCGACACGCGCCTGGGCGGACCCTGGGACCTGGCCGCAGGCTCCATCGACGACCTCCGCGGTGACGACACCATCCTCATTGACGAGCACTATAAGGAGAAACTCGGCATCACTCGGATTGGAGAATGCGTCGAGATCAACGGCCATCGCGCCCGCGTCGTTGGCTTCACCCGCGGCGTCCGATCCTTCACCACAGCGCCCTACATCTACACTTCCTTCAAGAATGCGCTCGACTATTTGAAGCTTACCGAGCGCCAGACCATCTTCCTGGTGGTGAAAACGGTTCCGGGCGCGGATCTCCAGGGAGTGAAAGCGAAACTTCAGCGGAGTATTCCCAACGTCGATATCTACACCAACGGTGAAATGATGGACAAGACGAGACACTACTGGGTGTTTTCCACCGGAGCCGGGGTGACCACGCTGATGGGAGCGGCGCTCGGCCTGCTGGTGGGTATTGTCGTGGTAGCCCAGACCATCTATTCGGCCACCGTCGACCACATCCGCGAATACGGGACGCTCAAGGCAATGGGCGCCACCAACCGATACCTGTACAAAGTCATCATCCAGCAGGCGCTGCTGAGCGCGGTGATGGGATACGCGATCGCGATCACGGTTTCCTTCGTTGTGGTGGATGCTAGCCGCGGCGGCGATGCGCTTATCCTCATGCCGCCCGTGATGGCCGCCGGCGTCTTCGCGCTGGCGGTGTTCATGTGCGTAGCCGCTTCCCTCCTCTCGATTCGCAAGGCGACATCCATCGATCCGGCGATGGTCTTCCGGGGTTGAGTCATCATGGGCGCGATCATCGAAATTCGGAATCTGTACAAGAGCTACGGCAGCGGCGCGGCGGCTGTGCACGCCGTAAACGGGGCCTCGCTCGACGTCCAACGCGGGGAACTGCTGGTCCTCATGGGGCCCTCCGGCAGCGGCAAGACCACGCTGCTCTCTCTAATGGGCTGCATTCTCACGGCTTCGAGCGGGAGCGTCAAAATCGACGGGCGCGAAACCGCCGGCATTCCGGAATCGAAGCTGCCGCGAATACGCCTGGACCACTTCGGCTTCATCTTCCAGGGCTTCAACCTCTTCCCTGCTCTTACGGTAAGGGAGAACGTGGAGATCGCGCTTGATCTGAAAGGAATCCGCGGGGCAAAGGCGCGCGCCTGCTCCATGGACCTGCTTTCGCAGGTTGGCCTTGCGGAAAAGGCGAAACAATACCCGGCCAACCTGAGCGGCGGCGAGAAACAGCGCGTGGCCATCGCCCGCGCGCTGGCAGGCGAACCGCCCATCATTCTCGCCGACGAACCCACGGCGGCGCTCGACTCGGCGAGCGGGCGCATCGTGCTCGACATTCTCTCTTCTCTATCCCGCGCCCAAAGGCGGGCTGTCGTACTGGTGACGCATGACCCGCGCGTGCTCGATTATGCGGACCGTGTTGTCCGAATCGAAGACGGCCGCATCGTCAGCAACCGGGAGCAGACTTTACTCACCGATTCAGGAGCTATGCACAGATGAAGCGGAACCTATTGTTTCTCGCAGTTCTGGTGGCCGGAGGAACGGCCGTTGTTTACCCGCGACTGACTTCCAGTGCCTCACCCGGGCCGCAATCCGTTTCGGCACCCGAGACAAAACCCGCACAGATTGTCGCGGCAGGAAAGGTAGAGCCGGTCTCCGAGGAAATCCAACTCGGCTCCGAGCTCGACGGCAAACTGCGACAGGTTTTGGTGAAGGAAGGCTCGCGCGTCCGCCGGGGAGAGGTGGTGGCCATTCTTGAAAACGGCGATTACTCCGCGCGCGTGGAACTTGCGAAAGCCACATTAACGGAGCGGCAGGCCGCACTCGAGCGCCTCCTCAACGGGGCGCGGCAGCAGGAGCGCGCCGAGGCCGGCGCCGCCGTCCGCGAGATGGAGGCTGTTCTTGAAAACACCCGCGCCGAGCGGGCCCGCCGGCAGACGCTGCTCGCCCGCGGAGCGATCAGCCATACCGAATTCGACCTTGCGGACCGTGAGTATCGCGTCGCCCTCGCCCGCCTGGACGCCGCAAAAGAACGCGAATCGTTCGTCAATGCCGATGCGCGCCAGGATGAGCGGCTGCGGGCGGAAGCGGAAATCGCCCAGGCCAGAGCGCGCATCCTCGAAGCCGAAGCGCTGCTGGAAAAGACCTTCATCCGCTCGCCGATCGACGGCGTGGTCCTGCGCCGCTATCTGAAGGGCGGCGAGAGCGTTTCTTCGAAGGGCAATACGCCTATCGCCGCTATCGGCGATACGTCACGGCTTCGCGTCCGCGTTGATGTGGATGAGACCGACGTGGCGCGCCTCCGCCTCGGCCAGCCGGCCTATGTCACTGCCGATGCCTATGGCTCCCGCCGTTTCACCGGGCGGGTTGTGCAGATCGGCCAGAGCCTGGGACCGAAGAACATTCGCACCGACGAACCCACGGAACGTGTCGATACCAAGATTCTCGAAACGCTGGTGGAACTTGATCCGGGCCAGCCGCTTCCTATTGGCCTGCGCGTCGACTCACATATCCTCACCCGGTAACCAGCCATGAGACTTCCATTTTTGCTGCTCACCATCAGCATGTCCGCGCTGCGCGCCCAGCCTTCGCCGCGCACACTCGGCCTTCGCGAGGCAATGCAGGCGGCGGAAAAGTTGAGCCCGGACGTCCAACTGGCCAATCTCCGGGCACTCGAGGGCGAAGCCGTTACGCGCAATGTCAGGTCGGGTTACCAGCCGCAGGCCGGCGTCTCCATCAGCGGCGGCTACCAGGCGATCAATCTTCAGAACATCGGCCTCTTTCTTCCGGGATTCAGCGCGCGCACCGGCCCGTTCCGCACCTTTGACGCACGCCCGCGGCTGACACAGACCGTCATCGACCTGAGTCTGCTCTCCTCCATTCACGCTTCGAGAGAAAAGGAGCGTGAACTCCGCTTCGACGCCGAGACCCGGCGCGAGGCAACACTGCTGGCGGTTTTGCAGATCTATCTTCAGGCGCAGCAGGCAGAATCGCGTATCCGGGCCACGGAGGCCAGACGAAAGACCGCGAAGGCCGTACTCGAACAGGCGCGGCAGTTCGAGCAGGCAGGCACCGCCAGCAAACTCGACGTAGCGCGCGCGGAGCAGCAGTTTGAAACCGAATCCACCGGCGTCATTGAAGCGCGCCGCGACCGCTCCACTCTGATCACAGCCCTTCTGCGCACCATCGGCATGCCGCAGGAGGACGTGACTCTGGAGCCCGTCCCGCAGCCGGGAAAACTGCCCGCTCCCGTGGAGCGCCCCGAACTCCGCGCCATCGCCGCGCGTATCCGCTCGGCGGCCCTCGACAAGCAGCGTGCCGGGCGGGAACGGCTGCCCAAGCTGGCATTCACCGGCGACTACGGGGTAGCCGGTAACGGTCCCGACCGCAGCCTTTCCACATTCGGCATTGGCGCAACGCTCACGATTCCGATTTGGACCGGCGGGCGCATCGAAGCGGATATTCAGGGCGCGAAAATCCGTGAAGAGATGGCGCAGACACAGCGGCGCAACATCGAACTGCAGATCGCCCAGGAGGCGCGGCAAGCGGAAATCGATGCAGGAGCCGCGCTCGAGGCGCTCCGTTGTGCGGCACGGGCGGCCAGCGCGGCGCGCGAAGCCCTCGAGCTGGCGCGCCTCCGCTTCGCCTCCGGCATTGCGACGAACCTCGACACCATCACCGCCCAGGGAACCCTCGCGCAGGCCGAGGATTATGAAATCCGCATCCGCTACGACTTCCTGCTGGCGCGCGCCCGACTGGCTCGCGCCAGGGGAAATGTATATGCGTTTCTCGAATGATTAACGCACTTGGAGAGATTTCAAATAGGCCGTGAGATTGCTGATGCGCTGCAGCACGGTGGTTCGCGGCTCGCGTTCGGTGCGGAATACGTTGCCCCAAACCGGCATTTCTTTCGAACCATGGGCCTCTGCTCCGGGATTCATCCCGAGGATCTGCTCCACGTGTTCGCTGGGAAATCTCCCACCGTTGTTCTTTGCCAGCAGCGTGATATCCGGCGCGCCATGTTTGAGCGTCGAGGCCACCGGTCCATTGCCGCGCCCGTTGTCTCCATGGCACGATCCGCAGTAGGCCCGGTACATGGCGGCGCCTGACGCAGGGTTGATTTGATGGGCGTAGACGGGTAGCGGTTTCTCCACCTTCACCTTCCCCACAACAAGCGGCGGGTCCTGCATGGATTCGATATAGCGGGTGAGGTTGTAGACGCGGAGGTGCACCGCGACGGCGCCTTGTCCGCTATCGCGGAAAATATTCCCCCAAACCGGCATATCCTGGCTTCCGTGAGCCGGCGTGGCGCCCGGCATCACACCCAGAGTATTCATCAGTTCGAATGCGGGGAATCGGCCGTTATTCTTTGCAGCCAGTTTCGTCAGGTCCGTCGGCGGTCTCGTCATGGCGCCCGCCGCCGGCCCCATCCCTTTACCGTCCTGCCCATGGCAGGAGGCACAGTAAGCAAAATACATGTTCACTCCCGAATCCGCGGGAGTGCTGATCATTGGCACTTGTTTAATCTTCTGTTCGTCTTTGCTGTAAGCCAGACCAACGAATAAGGCAGATGAAAGAGCAAGACATCCGAACACCAAGCGAAAGGTAGGCATACGATTGTCCTCTGGTCCCAGTTTGCGGCGGATTCTCGTCCTGGCGCAAGAGAAAAAGAGATATGCATTTTCTGCATAATTCAAGCCACTGCCAGATGGAAGACAGAGAAGTAATCACGGATTGACGGCGACAGGCATTCGGGCCAGGGGGGCGCGCGGGCGCCAGAGCGCTTGCCGGCCAAGCCAGCTTGCGGTTTGCCGCCCGGCTGAACCGTTAGTCTACACCCTCCGGGACGAAGGAGCGCGACGGCTTATATCGAAACCGACCATCGTTACTCGTTGATCATGTTCCACTTACTTCTCAAACATACAGTCTCGCCTGTATTGCGTCCTGCCCGGCACGGGCAAACAATGAAGACCTAAGTTGCCTTAGCAGGGGTCATTCGCATCGCCATCCGCGGCCAGTTTACGCACCGGTTCCCGCAACCCGCGCCGGGCAACTGAATACCACGAACGTTCTCAGGAGTGTGTATGTTTCGGCCTCTCCGTCTTCTCTTGGAGGCTGCGGGTGTTTTCGCGGCCTTCGTGTTCCTTTTCGCGCCCCGCTGCCAGGCTCAAGCTGTTGCCATCGCGCAGGTCAGCGGTGTCGTCACGGATCCAAGCGGCAGCGCCATTCCCGGCGCACTGGTCACTATCACCGAAACCGCACGGGGTACGGCGCGCAACGTCACAACGGACGCGCAAGGAAGATACACGCTTCCGAATCTTCCGGTAGGACCCTACCGCCTTACGGTCTCCGCGGCGGGATTCAAAAGCTACACCCAGTCCGGCATCACCCTGCAAGTGGGCAACAACGTCCAGATCGACGTCCACATGCAGTTAGGCGCCATCGCCGAGCGCGTGGAGGTTTCGGCCCAGGCCAGCATGGTGGAAACTCGAGACAACACGGTATCGCAAGTAATCGACGAGAAACGGATCGTTGATCTTCCGCTCAATGGAAGGCAGCCCACCCAACTCATCCTGCTTTCGGGCGCCGCTCTCACCACTCCCGGCGGTGATCTTCGGGGAAGCAAGAATTTTTACAGTTCCACCACCATCTCCGTCGCCGGCGGCCAAGGCAATGCCGTGAACTATCTCCTCGACGGCGGAGATAACAATGACTCTTTCACCAACGTCAACCTGCCCATGCCGTTTCCGGACGCGCTCCAGGAATTCAGCGTGCAAACCAGCAGCCTTCCGGCGCGCTTCGGCCTGCACCCCGGCGCTGTCGTCAACGCGGTCACGAAATCCGGAACCAACGAGTGGCACGGCAGCCTGTTCGAATTTCTCCGCAACGGAGACGTGAACGCGCGCAACTTCTTCGGCAAGACCCATGACTCACTGAAGCGCAACCAGTTCGGCGGCACCTTCGGCGGACGCATCATCCGCGACAGACTCTTCTTCTTCGGCGGGTACCAGAAGCAGTACAACCGCCAGGACCCGCCCACCAGCATCAGTTACGTACCGACGCAAGCGGTGCTTGGCGGCGATTTCGGCGCCATTGCCGGCGGAGGCTGCGTCTCCGGCGGAAAAGGCAGGACGCTCGTTGACCCCACCAACGGACAGCCATTCGCCAATAATCAGATCCCCACCAGCCGTTTCAATCCGCAGAGCCTGAATCTGATCAAATATCTGCCTGAGGCGCAAAATGATTGCGGGCAGGTGACCTACGGCAGGCCGACGACGGGCGATGAAGACCAGGTCATTGGCCGCGTCGATTGGGTCCAAAGCTCGAAGCACACCCTCTACGGACGGTACTTCTTTGATGACTATCGCAACCCCGCCTTCTTCGATGGAAAGAACCTTCTCACTACCACCGCGGCGGGTAATCTGGAGCGGGCGCAGTCGCTCACTCTGGGCGATACTTTCACCTTCAGTCCGATACGGTGAATTCCTTCCACGTGACGGGAACGCGCCGCCGGGACGACCGCGGCGCGCCGCCCAACGATATCAACCCGGCGGCGATTGGAGTGAACATCTTCTCCCCGGTGGGCAATTTCATCCAGGCGTCCGTCAGCGGCTACTTCAGCGTCGGGTGCGGCACTTGCGCCAACGCTCATTTCAACGTCAACTCCATTCACATTTCCGACGACGTGGATTACATCCACGGCAGGCACCAGATTGCGTTCGGGGTGGATTACATCCGCGACCAGTTCAACTCCATCAACATCTGGAATTCCAACGGTAACTTCTCATTCAACGGGCAGTACGCCAGCGGCAAGACCATCGGCGATTCGCTTGCGGCTTTCATGCTCGGCACGATGAACAGCTTCACCCAAAGCGCCAACCTCGAGAACGCCACGCGCGGCGCCATCTTCGCCCTCTACGTACAGGACACCATCAAGCTGAAGCGCAATCTCACCCTCAACGCGGGCCTGCGCTGGGACCCCACGCTGGCGCCGTACGATAATTACGACCGCGGCGACTCCTTCTCCTTCGCGGCCTTCAATGCCGGGACCCGAAGCAGCGTCTATACCAACGCTCCCGCCGGCCTCCTCTTTTACGGCGACCCCGGGATTCCACGCGGTTTCCAGCATCCGCACTACTTCAACCTGTCCCCGCGGCTCGGTCTCGTCTGGGACCCGAGTGGAAGCGGCAAGCAGACCATTCGGGTTTCGAGCGCCATCCTGCGCGATACCGAGGAGATGTTCTATAACGAGCGCCAAACCACGAATGCACCCTATGGCACGTCCATTGACCAGCCATTCCCCGCGGGCGGGTTCACCAACCCGTGGCTCGGCTATGCCGGCGGCGCGCCCTTTCCCCTGCCCTCTCCCCTGCCGCGCGATTTCCGCTTCCCCAATGCCGGCGTCTACGTCGATCTCCCTCTTTACTTACAGCCAACTTACATGCTGCAGTGGAATATCAGTTACCAGCGGCAAGTTACACCTAACTGGCTTGCGTCCATTAGTTACCTGGGAAACAAGACAACGCACATCTGGGCAGGCGAGGATATCAATCCCGCCGTGTATATCCCCGGCAGTTCCGCGAGCCCGAATCTGCGGCGGCCCCTCTATCTTCAGAATCCCGCTCTCGGCATTGCCTATTCGAGCATCACCCGCTCCGACCAGAACGGTAATTCTCACTACAACGGGCTGCTGCTCTCCCTTCAGCACCGCTTCAGCCGAGGCTTCACCCTGCTCACCAACTACACATACTCGCACTGCATCAGCGATGTTGATTTTACCGGAGAACTCGCGGGTTCTCAGTATATGAATCCTTACAACCGCGCCATGGACCGGGGCAGTTGTAACTTCGACCCGCGGCACCAGAGCAACACCTCGCTCATTGTCAGCAGTCCCTGGAAGGGACAAGGGGTGGTCAACCGCGTGCTTGGCGGATGGCAGTTTGCCCCCATCGTCAGCATCCACAGCGGCCTCCCGATCAACATCACCGACGGCGTGGATATCTCTCTCGACGGCATTAACCTCGACCGCCCCAACTACATTGGAGGCAATCCCTATCTCTCCGCCACAGACCCGCGCTACTACGTGAACCGGACCGCGTTCGTCGTCCAACCCTCCGGGACATTCGGCAACTTCGGCAGAGACGTCGTTACCGCGCCGCCCAGTGTAAACTTCGACTTCGCCCTGAGCCGCAATTTCCAACTCCGCGAGCGCTATCGCTTCGAAGCGCGCGCTGAAGCCTTCAACGCCATCAATCACACGAACTTCAACGGCCCGGCCACGGGACTGAACAGTTCCAACTTCGGCGTGATCACCAGCGCCGGGGACCCCCGCATTCTTCAGTTCGCGCTGAAATTACATTTTTAGGGGACTCGATCGCACGACCGAGCCTCGCCGGTCCGCTAAACTGGCAAATGCCGGACTACGCTCCGCCGTGTCCGCAGTCCATTCATGGCGCCACCCGCCGGTCACAACGACACCCCCCAGTCAGGCAAGAGCCTTCTGGCCATCCCCCGGGGAATCTGGGCGCTCGGTTTCGTCAGCATGTTCATGGACATCTCTTCGGAGATGATTCTGGGGCTGCTGCCGTTGTTCCTCGTGCAGGTTTTGGGCGCGAGCGCGACGGCGGTGGGAGTGCTCGAAGGCGTTGCCGAAAGCGTCGTCCACTTGTTCCGGTTCCTCTCCGGCATCCTCAGTGACTGGCTTGGGAAGCGGAAGACGCTGGCTTTGATTGGTTACGGAATCGCGGCCCTTACCAAGCCGCTCTTCCCCATTGCGGGATCGTTCAGTATTGTGTTCGTCGCGCGATTCGTGGACCGGATCGGCAAGGGGATTCGCGGCGCACCAAGAGATGCCCTGGTGGCCGACCTTGCGCCGCCTGGCATGCGCGGCGCCAGCTACGGTCTTCGCCAGAGCCTGGACACAGTCGGCGCCTTCCTCGGCCCGCTCGGCGCGATTGTCTTCATGCTGGTCCTGGGCGGCAATTTCCGCTCCGTGTTCTGGATAGCCGCCTTACCTGCGTTCGTCTCCGTCGCCCTGCTGGCCTTTTTTGTGAACGAACCGCCCGGCACACGGGTGATGCCACAACGGAAACTGCTTCAATGGAAGGACCTCTCTGATTTCCCGCCGGCCTTCTGGTACGTGATCGCCATCACCGCGGTGTTCACTCTGGCCCGCTTCAGCGAGGCGTTTCTCGTGCTTCGGGCGAGCAGTCTGGGTCTGAGGGCGGATTTCGTGCCCGCGGTCCTCGTGCTGATGAACCTATCGTATGCAGTCTCCTCCTACCCGGCGGGCCGGGTTTCGGATACCGTGGACCGGCGCTGGATCCTGCTGCTTGGGGGAGGCGCACTCTCCGCCGCCGACCTTTTCTTGGCAAGGGCGGCGGGAATGACGGGGCTGGCAGCCGGAATTTGTCTTTGGGGCCTCCATATGGGATTCAGCCAGGGATTGCTTGCCGCCCTGGTGGCCGATGCCGCGTCCGTGGAGAAGCGTGGCAGCGCCTTCGGCCTGTTCAGCCTTCTCAGCGGATTGATGATGCTTGTGGCCAGCACGGCGGCGGGCGCGCTGTGGGACCGCTTCGGCCCAGCGGTTGTTTTCTACACCGGCGCGGGGATTGCCGCCCTGGGAATGGCGGGGCTATTCT
>JADLBG010000356.1 GCA_020847895.1 Bryobacterales bacterium | reverse complement strand
TGTTGATGGCTTCCGGGGACTGGATGAGGAAGTCGTGAACGGGGGAGACGGTTCCCAGCGTACGGTTGTTGACGGAGTTGTAAGTGATATCCATCGAGGGGCCGTCGGAGGACTGCTGCACACGGACCTGGGGGGCGGTCTGGAAGATGGCGTTGTTCTGCCCGCCGGCTCCGCCGGCAGGAAGTTGAGGACCGATGGGCGCAACGCCGCCGCCGGGAACAGTAGGGGGAATGACGATGATGACGCCGCCGCCGGGTATGCCGCCGCCGGGTCCGCCCACTCCCCCCAGGCCTCCGGGGCCTGTGGGATTGAGTTGGAGAACCTGGGCACTGGCGGTGAGCCGGCCGCGGCCGGCGTTGGACATCTGGATGCGCGCCGTGCGCTGGTTGCTGGTGACTCCGCACTGGTCGTTGACGACGAGGACGACGCTGGTGGGGAGGGAGAGGATCGGGTTGTTGGCGGCCGAGCCGATGGGGATGGTGGTGAACCCGGATTCGGAGATGGCGTAGATGGTGTTGCCGTCGCTCGAGATAAGCATCTTGCCGGCGAGATTCTCGGGCATCTGGAAAGCCGTCTGGATGAGGAGGTTGTCCGGGTCGTTCACCATCAACTGGGCGACGTTGGGGCGAGTGGGAGGATTGGCGACGGGAGCGACGTTGAAGGCCGAGTAGAGGGTTCCGCCGCCAGGAGAAAAGACACTTCCGCCCTGATTTTGCTGGGTGTTGAAGTTGGTTCCGGGCTGGATGGGATAGGGGGCGTTGGCCAGATTTTCCTGGGCGATGACTTCGAGGGTTTGAGTATCGAAGAGCGTCAAACCGCTCATGAACCTGGAGCCATCGGGAGAGACCGCAAGGACGCTCGAGACGTTGTTGACGATGCGGCTGCGCAGGATGACGCCGGAGGCAACTTCATAAACGAAGACGGCGCGGGTGGTGTTGTTGGGGATGTTGACGCCGATGATGTAGTTGCCGTCGGGGGTGGCGGCGAGTTGGCTGCGGTTGGCGAGGAAGGCGCGCCCGGCGGGAGGCGCCCCCGGAGGCAGCGAGGGCGCGGATGGCACGAAGACGACGCTGGCGATGGCGCCGTTGTTGTTGGGGTCGTAGATGAGGAGTGTGTTTTGCGAATTGCTGGGGCCTGTACCGATAGTGGTGATGAGGGCGCGCCCGTCATTGCCGACAGCGATGCCTTCGGGACGGGCGGGAAGGCTGGGGCGGTTGACCACGCCCAAACGGTCGAGATCGATGATATTGAGGGAGGAGGAGTTGTGGCAGACTACGTAAAGGAATTTCTTGTCGAAAGAAAGGGCGGCCGCGAGTGGAAGGGAATCGGTAGGGACGGAATTGACCTGGCGGATGGGGCTGGGGGGAAGCGAGTAGACTTCGACGCGGTTGGCGTTTGTGTTGACGAGATAAAGGCGGCGGCGAGCCTCATCGAGAACGATGTCGCCGACGCTTCCGACAACCGTCGTGACGGAGCCGAAGGTGGCGGCAAAGCCGTTCGGAATCAAAGAGATAAACAAAAAAACCGGGAGCAGGCGAAACATTAGTCTATGTTTAACCCCGGGCCGTGGCAGAAAGTTGCGCAAGCGCGCACGCTCTACTGTAGCGCAGCCTGAAGCGCGCCGGTGAGGTGCAGAAGTTCGAGGCGGGCTTTCTCGGCCGTGAATTGGGCATCAAAGTAGAGGATCCACTTTTCCTGCTCCTGAAATCGGGCGTCCTCGAGTTGGCGGAGGGTGGCGCGGCCTTCCTCGATTTGGGCGAGGAAGATGTTGACCTGATCGCGGGCGATTTCGAGATCGAGGCGGGCGATCTCGCGGCTCTTGTCGGAGAGTTTCACTTGCCGGTAGGCGTTCTGGACATTCAGAGTGATGCGGTTCCGAGCCTGGGTGCTCTGCGTGCGGAGGGCGCTTAGTTCGCCTTCGGCCTGGGCGGCTTCGGCAAGGGAGGCGGCGCTCGGGAAGAGAGGGATCTGGAGGGCGATGCCTAACTGCCCGTTGTTGCGCTGGAACTTGCGGAAGAAGTCCTCGTAGTTGTTAAAGCGGGCAAAGAGGCCGTATTGAGCAACCAGATCCACGCTGGGCAAGTGGTTCGATTTGTACTGGCGAATCTCGTGGCGCTTGGCGAGCATGGCGGACTCGAGGCGGCGGAGTTCCTTGCTGTTGTCGAGGGCCTGTTGCACGCCGGCCTGTTCCGACGGGGGGGTATCGACAGGAAACGGCTCGCTCGAGACGGAGCGCGCGCGGTCGCCGGCGGAGAGCCCGAGGACGCCCGCGAGCGCGCCTTCGGCAGAGTCGCGCTCCTGACGGATCTGATCGAGGCGGAGAAGAGACCTGGCGAGGGCGAGGGCCGAGCGTTTCGCTTCGATTTCCAGTTCCCTGCCCTCTTTGACGCGGGCCTGAACGGTTTCGTCGGCGTGGCGCAGGCTATCGAGCTGGCCGCGGACGGCCTCTTCGGTTCGAACCCAGCGGGCGGCGTCGAGATAGAGACTGGCCGTGCGAAGGACGATGTCGTCCCGTTTGATCTGAGTGTCGATGGCGGCCGTGCGCGCTTCCTGGATGGTTTGCGCAACGTGGAAGGAGTAAGAGCGATTGAATATGGAGGAGACGGCTTTGGCCTGGACGATGCTGGGGGCGGCTCCCTCGATGCTCATGGGGAAGCCATTGCTGTAGGCGAGGCCACTTCCGGCAATGATTTTAGGGCGGAACGGGTCTTTGGCAATGCGGATGGCGAGGTTGGCTTTTTGTTCATCGATGCGCGCCAGGACGAGATCGGGGTTCTCACGCAAGGCGAGTTGGACTGCCTCTTTGAGGCTGATGGTTTTCGTTTCGCCAAGTAAGGAAGCGGCAATGAGAAGGCCCAAGACAAATCGCATATCCCCAGTATGGCCGAAGGGGGAAGCAAAGGGAGGGCTTAGGAGCCGGCCTGGCGGAGCAGTTTCTGAGCTTCTTCGCGGGAAGGATCGTCGGGCGTAAGCGAGGATTGGAGGTATTTCTTCAGGAGAACTTTGGCTTCGTCGATGTTGCGCCTGGTTTCGATGTAGGTAGCAGCGCGTTCGAAGAGGACCTTGGGATTGCCGGGAGCGATTTCGGCGGCGCGCTGGAACGCGGCTTCGCTTTCCTGGTGGCGGCCGTGCTTGGCGAGGAACCTGGCAAGATCAAGGACACGCCCAACCTGCGAGGGCGCAGCTTCCACGGCTCGGCGGAGTTGCTCTTCGGCTGCTCCGAACTGCTTGCGATCTTCGTCGAGGCGCGCCTGGGCATAATGGCCCTCGGCGGGATCGAGCCCGGCGATGCGCTGAGCCAGGGCTTGAGCCTTATCCTTGCCGCCGCCAAGGAACCCGGGGGCCTCCATGTAGTATTCGAACAGGTCGTTCATCGCCAGGATGTTGTGCGGATCCAGTTGCACCGCGGTCTCAAATTGCTGACGGGCCTTGGACGCGTAGCGCGGGGCGAAGAAGGGAGAAGAGGTTTCGGCGCGGCGGCCGTAGGCGCGTCCGAGCCAGAGGTGTAATTGAGAACTGTCCGGGCTGAGGTTCACCGCTTTTTCGAACACTTCGCTTGCCTTCTTGAACTCACCAAGCATGAACCAGCTCTGTCCGAGGAGGAGGAGGGAATCTATATCCTTTTGACCTTGAAGCAGTTGAACTGCCTGCTCGTATTGCGTCGATTGGTAGGCGCGGCGAGCATCGGCGTAGTTGCCGGAAGGCTGCGCGGCGGCAAGCGCACACAATAAGACAGGCAGTAAGATTTTCTTCACCACAGTAGCTTCTCACCCGTTTAGATGCAGTATATCAGAGAAAAGTATCCATGCACTTGGAGTGAGCCGGAGGCCACATCATTATGTACGAAGGTGAAAGGGGGTTTGGTTTCAAGGAAATGCGGCGCAGGGTCTGGCGGCGCCGGGATCCTGGAGCGAGAGTTCGAGGCAGCCGCCTTCCTGGGGCTTGGCGGCGGGATTCCCGTTCCAACTGATGGAGGCCGGAGCCCAGGCGGAGGGAACCATGATCTTGAGAGCCGACACGGTGCGGCTAACGATGATAATTTCGTGCGAATCGGGGAAGTAAGAGGCCTGCACACGGGCAGTAAGGACTTCCTCGCGTTGGCGAAGGCGGTAGCGGGTGGTGAGGCGGATCTTGTCCTTGCCCCGTTCGATGGTGACGGTGACAGGCCGCTCCTCCGTGACGTGACCCATGAGCTCGAGATATTGGCGGGGATCCGCGATGCGGGTGCTCGAGAGCATCAGGATGCGGTCGTGAAGCTGGAGGGGACCTTTGTAGTCAGGCGGGAGCCACTCGACGGCCACGCCGGGGCCGGGAGCGTCCGGCTTGAAACCGAAGCCCCCGAAGTCAAGAGAAGCCTGAGGATCGGGGGGAATGCGGGTGGAGAGGATGGCGTCGTTGCGAAGGGACGGGTCGAATCGTATGGGGACGATCCAGTAACAGCGGGCGAGCGTTGGATTTCCAGTTTCGCAATCGATCTTCATTGGGTACTCGGTGTAGCGGTGACGGGCGAGAAAATCAAGGGCGGCCTGCGTGGTGGGGGATTCGAGCCGTTTGATGTTGAACCCGCCGGTGAGGAGTTTCTGGTAGGGTGCTACAAAAGCTTCCTTTTCCTGAGGGGAAACAGCCCAGGCGACGGGGACGAGGTTGGTGTTGGCCGCAAAGAGCCGGTCTGTGTCAATGGCGAGTTTGGGATCGCCGCCGATGGCGAGAGCGGCGGACCATAGATAGGGCGCGCGTGCCACGGCATAGAAGACCATGGGCGAGGCGGGGCCGGCGCCGCAGAGATAGATGGGGGCAGTGGAGAGCTGAAACCGCCGGCGGACGTCCGGGATGAGATCGTCCAGCATTTTCACGCCGGCGTCGCCGGCGGCAACGGATTGAGGAAGCACGAGCGTCCATTTGCGGACGGCTGCGACCTGCGACCAGTTTTTGAATTCGGCGGCGGCAGTTTCGGGTTGGGCGGGCAGGACGACCAGCACGGGCGCGCCGGCATCGCCCGCGGCGTGGAAGTAGGCGATCTCGTGTCCGGAGGAGGAAAAGCGGATGGGCTCGGGCGATTGCGCAAATGCCGCGGCGGTGAGCAGGAAGAGCAACAGCATCTACCTCCAGTGTACGATTGTCAGGATGATGAACTGGGTTCTGGCGGGCATTGGCGACATTGCGAAGAAGCGCGTGCTGCCGGCGATTCTGGCGGAGCCGCGGAGCCGGCTGTACGGGGTAGTTTCGCGAGATGAGAAGAAGGGGCGGAGTTACGCGGATCGGGTTTGGGGAACGGTGGAAGAGGCCGTGGCCGATGATGCCGTGGAGGCGGTGTATGTGGCGACGCCGGTAGCTCTGCATGCGCCGCAAAGCATGGCGGCGCTCGCGGCGGGCAAGCATGTGCTGTGCGAAAAGCCGGTGGCGCGCAGCTACGCGGAGGCGCGGGAGATGGCGGAAGCGGCGCGCAAAGCGGGAAAGACGCTGGGGGTGGCGTATTACCGCAGGACGTATCCGAAGGTGAACCGGGCGCGGCAGTTGCTGGCGGAAGGGGTGGTCGGGAGGCCTGTGCTGGCGGAAATCAGTTGCCATGACTGGTTCAACGCGGAGGGCGGGGACCGGGAGTGGCTGGTGGATCCGGAGATGGCGGGCGGCGGGCCACTGTATGATACCGGTTCCCACCGGATTGATTTACTGAATTACGTCTTCGGCCGTCCAGAGCGAGTAACGGGGCAGTTATCCATGTTAGTGCATCAGCGGTTAGTGGAGGACGCGGCGACGGTGCTGATCGAATACGAGTGCGGGGTTCGCGGGATTGTGGATGTGCGGAGGCACTGCCGCGCGGCGCGGGACGAGTTCCGGATTACGGGGACCGAGGGCGTGATGGACCTGACGCCGCTCAACGGGCCGGAATTGCGGTATCCGGGGGCCACGGAGATGATTCCGGCGCATGCGAATCTGCATTATCCGTGCGTGGAGAACTTTGTAGCGGCGGTGCTGGACGGAGCGGAGTTACTGGCGAGCGGGGAGACTTCGATTGTTACGGATTGGGTGACGGAACAGGTGATGCGGGAGGCGCGTCAGGCGGGGTACTTTTCGGCGTTGCGGTAGATTTCAGTTACCGGAATTTCGCAGCCGAGGCAGGCGAGGGTGATGGCAGAGTCAGCGCCGCGGATTTCCGACACCTCCCAATTGCCATTGGGGAGGCGCTTATAGTGCTCGATGTTTACCGAGGCTGGATCGACGAGGAGATATTCCCGAAGAGACGGCAGGCGGCGGTACTGGAGCGATTTTTCTCCGCGGTCGAAGTCTTTCGTCGAGGGCGAGAGCACTTCCACGAGGAAGGTGGGATTCGTCAGCGTGTCTTTGCGGTTGTCGATGAACTCAGGCGGACCACAGAGGACTGTAATATCGGGGTAGGTGATCAGCTTTCCCCACCGGATACACACCCTGAGATCGGCGTTGAAGACGTCGCAAGGGGAGTTTTCCAACCTGCGCGAGAGCGCAGTCTGGAGATTATTGATCACCAGGCTGTGACGGAGGGAACCGCCGGCCATCATGACGATTTCACCGTCGATGAATTCGCTTCTGCGCTCGGCCGCGCGTTCCAGTTCCAGGTATTCCGCCTGGGTAAACTTTGGATGCGGCATCGTGGACATGACTCTATCTTATCCCGCGGAGCATTCAGGCGAGCGCCAGTTCGGCATTTTCATAGACTTCAAGGACGGGGAGGTGAACATCGACGGACTCAAGATGAATTCCGGACGTACGGTCCCTGATGGTGGCGAGTTCCCAATTGCCGTTCGGGAGCTTTTTCCAATGTTCGATCTCGACTGGAGTCGGGTCAACAAGGAGAACCTCCTGAAGCGAAGGGAGCATCCGGTACAACCGCAACTTTTCGCTGCGATCGAAGTTTTTCGTCGAAGGGGAGAGCACCTCGACAAGCAAGGCCGGGTTGATTAGCGTGTCCTTGCGGTCATCGCGGTACTGCAACGGGCCGCGGACCACGGTCAGGTCCGGATAGGCAAACAGATCCCCCCAATTGACGCAGATTCGCAGGTCGGCATTGAAGAGATAGCACGGCTTTCCCCGCAGCCGGGAGCCAATTGCGGTGTGGAGGTTCGCTATGACAAGGCTGTGCAAAGGGGACCCGCCAGCCATGGCAAGCATCTCGCCGTAGAGATACTCGCTCTTCCGGTCTGCCTTGCGCTCTAACTCAAGATACTGTTCCGGAGTGAGCCGGGGTAGAGCGTGTGTGGACATATTCAACCCTATGCCAGCAGCTTTTGAACCACGTTGCCCTGCACGTCGGTGAGGCGGAAATCGCGGCCCTGGAAGCGGAACGTGAGCTTCGTGTGGTCGAAGCCGAGCATGTGGAGCATGGTGGCGTGGAGGTCATGGACGTGGACCTTGTCCTTGATGACGTTGAAGCCGAGTTCGTCGCTTTCGCCCATGACGAGTCCGGGCTTGACGCCGCCGCCGGCGAGCCACATGGTGAAGGCGTTGGGGTGATGGTCGCGGCCGTCATTGCCTCCCTGCACCATGGGAGTGCGGCCGAATTCCCCGCCCCAGACGACGAGGGTGTCCTTGAGCAGGCCGCGCTGTTTCAGGTCCTGGACCAGCGCGGCGCAAGCCTGATCGGTGTCCTTGCAGTTGATGGCGATGTCGCGGGTTAGGTTGCCGTGCTGGTCCCAGGCTTCGTGGTAAAGCTGAACGAAGCGAACACCGCGTTCGACAAGGCGGCGCGCGAGAAGGCAATCGTTGGCAAAGGACGGTTTGCCGGGGACGGCGCCGTACATATCGAGGACGTGCCGGGGTTCCTTCGAAATATCCATCAGTTCGGGGGCGCTCGATTGCATGCGGAACGCCATTTCGAAGGAGTTGATGCGCGTTTCGATTTCCGGGTCGCCCATCACGCCGAGGCGCATCTGGTTCAGCTTGCGGATGGAATCGAGCGAATCGCGCTGGAGGGTCTCATCGACGCCGGGAGGATTCGAGAGATAGAGCACCGGGTCGCCGGAGCCGCGGAACTGAACGCCCTGATAGACGGTGGGGAGAAAGCCGCTTCCCCAGCAGGAGTTGCCGCCGCTCGGACCTTTTTTGCCGGAACTGAACACGACGAATGCCGGCAGATCCTGGGTTTCGCTGCCGAGTCCGTAGGTGACCCAGGCGCCCATGCTGGGACGGCCAAACTGCTGTGTCCCGGTATTCATCAGCAGTTGGCCGGGGGCATGGTTGAAGGCGTCGGTGTTCATCGACTTGACGATGGCGATGTCGTCGACCACTTTGGCCAGATGCGGCAGGAGTTCCGAAAGCTCGGCGCCGTTCTGCCCCACTTTGTGGAACTTGTATTTCGGCCCGAGGAGGGTGGAGTTCGGATTGATGAAGGCCGCGCGGTAGCCTTTGAGCAGGTCAGGCGGCGGCAGCGTGCCGTCGAATTTGGCAAGCTGCGGCTTGTAGTCGAACATCTCGAGGTGGCTGGGAGCGCCGGCCATGAACAGGAAAATGACACGTTTCGCCGTGGGCTCGAAGTGCGGCTTCTTTGGGGACATCGGTCCCGCGGTCGCCGCCATCAGCGTCCGGGCGGCCATGGCTCCCAGACCAATCGCGCAGTCCTTCAGGAACCAGCGCCGGGCAATGTGGTTTCCGTTCATGGTCACTCCTTGGTAATGGTCTCGTCGAGGTTCAAGAGCACACGGGCGACGGCGGTCCAACCCGCAAGTTCGGGATCCGGTTCCCCGCCGGTCATGCCGGCGGCGTTGAGTTTGCCTTCCTTGAAACGTTGCGTCTGGCGTTCCAGAAGCGCCTGTAGCTCCGCCCGCTCGGCCAGGGTGGGCTTGCGGGACAAGCAACGGCGGAAAGCGTAGGTGATGCGCTGGTCTTCGGTGTTGCCTCCTTCGGTGATGGCCTTTTTGGCTAGCGCGCGGGCGGTTTCGAGGAATAGCGGCTCGTTCAGGGTGGTGAGGGCCTGAAGCGGGGTGTTGGAGCGCGTGCGGCGAACGCAGGAAGCATCACCGTTGGGCGTATCGAAATTCTGGAGCATCGGGTAGGGGACCGAGCGGTAGCGGAAGGTGTAGAGCGCGCGGCGGTAACGATCCGCGCCCTTCCCGGTGTACCAGTTCTTGGGTCCGTAGCTGACCGGAGGCTGGAAGAGGAAATCGGGCGCCGGCGGATAGACGCTGGGACCGCCCACGTGTTCGTTCAGCAGACCGCTGGCGGCAAGGGCGATGTCGCGCACGATCTCGCCCTCGACGCGCACCCGCGGGCCGCGCGCCAGCAGGGTGTTGAACGGGTCCTTCTCATAGAGCTCGGGAGATACTTTCGAACTTTGCCGGTAGGTGGCGGAATTGACGATGAGGCGCTGGATGGCCTTGAGGCTCCAGCCCCGGTCCATGAACTCGACGGCGAGCCAGTCGAGCAGTTCTTTGTGGGAGGGCGGCTCGCACTGGGTTCCGAGATTCTCCGTGGTGCTGACGATGCCCGTGCCGAAGTAGGCCTGCCAGATGCGGTTCACCATGGAGCGCGCCGTGGTGGGAGCTTTGCGGTCCACCATCCAGCGGGCGAAGGTTAGCCGGTTTGGCGGCGCTCCGGCGGGGAGCGGGTTGAGGAACGCGGGCACGCCGGGCTCGACGACTTTGCCGGGCTTGAGAAAATCGCCGCGGGTGAGCATGTGAGTCTCACGCCTCTTCCGCCGCTCACTGAGGACCAATTGCGAGGAGCCTTCCGGATGCCGGCGCCAAAGCTCCTCGATGCGGGCGTTGGCGTCCTTCCATTCCGGCACGGTGGTGCGCCAGTAGCTGAAGACGGCGTGTTCCTGAGCCGGGGACCACTGCTCGCGCGGCAGGGCGAGGATGAGGCGGACGCGCGCGGGGACCGGGTCGGCAACAGCGTTCGGAGCCGTGGTGAGGGAAAGCCGCATTCTACCGAGATTGTTGTTCTGGTTGTCGTCGCTATTCCAGCCGCCATGCTTCTGGCTGAGGTAGAAGGTAAGAATTGTGCCGCCGGGATAGGAGATGGGCGCTTCGGCGTCGAAGACGGCGTTGCGCGGCACGTTGCGGCGTCCGGGACCGGCGTCGATACCCCAAGCGGTTTCTTCCTTGCCATCAATGGCATATTCGATCGGACCGGTGACACGGCGTTTGTTGCTCTTGTCGTGGAAGATGGGGTCCAGTTCGCGCTCGGGGAGCGAAATGCCGGCGGTGGCCTTCGCAATCTTGATCTTCGTCACCTTCTTTGGATCGGAGGCCGGCGCGGCTTCGACTTCGAACTCGGTGAGCGCGCCAGTGCCTTTAATAGAGCGTCCTGGCCCGCCTAGAGGCAGGTTGGGATCATTCAGCAGTTCGAGGCGGAAGGCGGTGATGTTCTGGATATCCGTCTTGACGGTCATTTGGACGCGGTGTTTGGTGGGGGCATAACCGGCGGCGAGTAATGAGCCATCTTCCATGGGAAGGTATTTCTGGCCGCCCGTCGAGATGTCATCGACGTGAGGTTTCACGACGACCCAGTTGGGTTGGTCGTGGGCTACCTTGGCTACCCATTGGGCCATGCGATCACGCCAATCGGGGTTACGGTGCTGAAGCTCGCCTTCGATTTCGTGGATCCCGCGAAAGATTTCAGCCCGTTTCTGCTCTTCGGCGGGAGTGTATACGGCGACATCCGCCTCATGCGAGTTGTTGAGAAACGCGAACAGGCGGTAATATTCTTCCTGCTTTAGCGGATCGAACTTGTGGTTGTGGCATTGGGCGCATTGGATGGTGACACCGAGGATTCCCTTGCCGATGGCGTCCATGCGGTCAAACATCGCTTCCATGCGAAACTGCTCGGGGTCGACGCCGCCCTCTTCGTTGATCATCGAGTTGCGGAGGAAGCCGGTAGCCACGAGTTGGGCCTGCGTGTGATTCGGCAAGAGATCGCCGGCAATCTGGTCGATGACGAACTGGTCGTAGGGCAGGTCTTCATTGAGAGCGTTGATGACCCAATCACGGTAGAACCAGACCTGACGCTGTTTGTCTTTCTCGAAACCGTCGGAATCGGCGTAGCGGGCGGCGTCGAGCCAGTGGCGGCCCCAGCGCTCGCCGTAGTGCGGGGAAGCGAGGAGGCGCTCCACCTGTCTTTGCCAGGCATCCTTGCTCTTGTCGCTGAGAAAAGCATCGACTTCGGCAATGGACGGCGGCAGCCCGGTGAGATCGAGACTGAGGCGGCGCAGGAGAGTAGCCTTATCCGCTTCAGGCGACGGGCGGAGTCCCTCCTTGTCGAGGCGCGCGAGGATGAAGGCGTCAATGGGAGTACGGACCCACGCGGGGTTGCCGACCTTGGGAATCGCGGGCCGTTCCGGAGGGATGAAGGCCCAGTGCTTCTTGACTTCAGCGGCGGCCACGCCCGCGCCTTCGGGCCACGCGGCGCCCTGATCGATCCAGGCGCGGATGGAAGCAACGGCGGCGGCATCGAGAGGCTTGCCGCCCATGGGCATGCGGGCTTCGTCACCAATGCCGGCGATGCGTTTGTAGAGCTGACTTTCGGCGGACTTGCCGGGATGGATCTCCTTGGAGGCGCTGGCTTGCGAGTCGAGGCGAAGGCCGCCCATCTGGACTTTGGGGCCATGGCAGGGATAGCACGATTTCTCGAGGACCGGCTGGATGGTTTTGGTGAAGTCGATTTTGTCCTGCGCCGGCAGCAGGCAGACAAATAGCGCCGCGCATGAGACGAGGCGCGCCCAGGATGGAATGACCATTATCTATTCAGTCTACAGATCCTGGCGCGCGGTTGCGATACGTGAAAGCTATTGCGCCACGTTCACGGCGGTGACTTTTCCGTTCACGACGCGGACGGAGCCAATGGAGCC
>JADLBG010000355.1 GCA_020847895.1 Bryobacterales bacterium | reverse complement strand
TGGCGCCGCCAAAGAAAAGCGGCAAAAAATAGCCCTTTGGAATGAACGTGGCAGAGCCCTTTTATACACTTGATGAACACGGTCCCCGCATCGAGGAGTTTCTGGGAAAAATCGTCGATCTGGGCGGATTTGAACTCGATTTTGAAGTAGCGTCGGGAGAGAATCCGCATCCCGACATCGAAGATCCGGAACTGGTGGTCCGATTTTTCGGGCCGGACGTGGAACTGCTTCTGGCGAACAAAGCGGAACTGTTGCTGGCGCTCGAGTACCTGACGATGGAAATGCTGCGGATGCCATCGGACCATCACGAAAGACTCTGCTTCGACGCCAACGATTACCGTATGCTGCGCATTGCCGAATTGCGGCTGAGCGCGACTACCGCCGCTGAAAAAGTGAAACGCAGCAAACTCCCCTTCCGCTTCAGCCCCATGAGCAGCCGGGAGCGCCGGATTATACACCTGGCTCTGCGCAATGAGCCGGAAGTGCGAAGCGAATCCTCGGGGATGGGCCCGTTCCGCCAGGTGGTGATTTACCCCGCCGGCATGCCGGCGCCCCCGGAACCGCCGCATCAACCCTATGAACGGCGCGACCGGGACCGGGGCAGGGATCGCGATCGTAGTGGCCCGCCGCGCCGCGGTCCGGGCGGCGGCGGCCGGGATCGTGGCCCGGGCCGGGGCCGCCGATAGTTTTGCTTGCGGCTCAACGACACCATCGCCGCCATATCCACCCCCCCAGGCCGAGGCGGGATCGGGGTAGTGCGTCTATCGGGGCCCGGCGCGGCGGCAATCGCCGCGAATGTGCTGGACCTTCCGGCAACCACGGAATGGATCGGGTGGCGTAGCTTCCTCGCCGTGCTTCCCGACGAGCAGGGGGCGGCGGTGGATCACGTAGTGGTGACATTCTTCGCGAAACCACGCTCTTACACGGCTGAGGATGTGGTGGAGATCGCCTGTCACGGCTCGCCCGTGGTGTTGCGGCATTGCCTGGAGCGGGCCTGCCGGGCCGGCGCGCGTCTCGCCGAACCGGGCGAGTTTACGCTGCGCGCGTTCCTGAACGGCCGGATTGACTTGCCGCGGGCTGAAGCGGTGCGGGACCTGATCGAGGCCACCACGCTTTTTCAGGCGCGCGTGGCGGCGCGGCAGATGGAAGGCGCCGTGTCGCGGAGACTGGCTCCGTGGAAGAGCCGGTTGGTTGAATTGATCGCCCTGCTCGAGGCCGGCATCGATTTCGCGGATAACGACGTGGAGTTCGCCTCGAGCGGCGAGATTCTGAGCCGTTTGGCGCCGCTGCTGGCGGGACTCGAGAAACTCGCCGCCAGCTTCTCCTATGGGAAACTGGTGCATTCCGGATTCACGCTCGCCATCGTGGGGCGCCCGAATGTGGGCAAGAGCAGCCTGTTCAATCGCCTGTTGGAGCAGGACCGCGCCATCGTTACGGAGATTCCGGGCACGACGCGGGATACGGTTTCCGAATCGGCGTCTCTGTTTGGCATCCCCGTGAAGTTTCTGGATACGGCTGGAATCCGGCAGGCCCGGGACGTGGTGGAAAATCTGGGCATCGAGCGAAGCTACCAGGCGATGGCGGACGCCGACTTGACCCTGGTGGTTCTGGATTTCTCCGCTCCTCTCACCGAAGCCGATACTGTGCTGCTGGCGAGGGCACGGGAGAGCGGGCGGGTTCTGGCGGTGGCGAACAAGGGCGACCTGCCACGCCGCCTTTCCCTCGAGGAAGCCCATACCGTGGTTTCAGCGCTTACCGGAGAGGGGCTGGAGACGCTGCGGCGGAGCATTGGGGAGGCCTTGGGCCTCAGCGGCGAATTGGCGCCGGAATCGGGCTTTATTACGAGTCTGAGACATGAGCAGTTGCTTCGGGAGAGCGTGGAGGCCCTGGGCAACGCCCGCACCGCCGTGGAGTTGGGGATTCCCCACGAGATGCTGCTGCTCGATCTCTACGCCGCGCTGCGGCCCATTGACGCCATCACGGGCGCCACTACGGCGGATGACATCCTGAACCGGATCTTTTCCACGTTCTGCATAGGGAAATGAGCGGTCACGGGGCGAGTTGCCTGCGCACGGAATCGAGCACGCCGTTGATGAACGGGATGGACTCCTCGCCGGCGAAGCGGCGCGCCAATTCGAGCGCTTCATCGATCACCACGGCCGGGGGAGTGCTGCGCTCCATTATTTCGTAGACGGCCAACCGGAGGATGTTACGGTCAACCGCGGGCATCCGCTCGATGCGCCAGTTCGCGCTATGGCTGCTGATCTGCTCATCAATCCGCGCCGCGTGTCCCACCGTGCCCCGCACCAGCTCTTCCATAAAGGGATCATCCTCGCGCGGCGCATCTCCGGCGCCGGATTCATGCTCGGACTCCCAACTGTAGAGCGTTTCGTAATAGTTATCCACGGCGTCGCGAACGGGTAGTTTGCGCACGTCGAGCTGATAAAGAATCTGTAAGGCTCGCTGCCTGGACCGGTGACGCGATGGCATTCGGGTGGCTACTTCATACCGCGAAGTTTTCGCATGAGGTTGGCCATCTCGATAGCGGTCATGGCGGCATCGAACCCCTTGTTGCCGTGTTTTGCGCCCGCGCGGTCCACGGCCTGTTCGACGGTGTTCGTGGTGAGCACGGCAAAGGCGACAGGCACTCCGGATTGCATGGCCACCTGTCCCAACCCCTTGGCGGCTTCGCCGGCGACATAGTCGAAGTGGGGGGTGTCGCCGCGAATGACCGCGCCCAGGCAGATGATGCCGTCATAGCGGTTGGAACTGGCCAGTTCCCGCGCGGTCACCGGCATTTCCCACGAGCCGGGAACCCAAACCACGGTGATGTCATCTTCCGATGCGCCGGTCCGGCGCAGGGCATCGAGAGCGCCGGCGAGCAGGCGCTCCGTGATAATGCTGTTGAAACGCCCGGCTACGATGGCAAACCGTAGTCCTTTGGCGTCCAGATGTCCTTCAATGACGGAATGCGGCATTCTGTTTCCGTGGGGTGTGGCTGCTCACCTATGGGATAATTGAGCTTACACCAGATCATTCTACCGCATGGACCCAGCCTTCATCCGTAACTTTTCCATCATTGCCCACATTGATCACGGCAAGTCGACGCTTGCCGATCGTCTACTTGAAGCCACGGCGGCGTTGAGCGAACGCGAGATGATGGAGCAGGTTCTCGATTCGATGGATCTGGAACGCGAGCGCGGCATCACGATCAAGGCGCACGCCGTGAGACTGAATTATCGCGCCGAGGACGGCGTTCTCTACCAGCTCAACCTCATTGACACTCCCGGCCACGTCGATTTCAGCTACGAGGTTTCGCGCAGCCTGCAGGCGTGCGAAGGCGCTCTGCTGGTGGTGGACGCCTCGCAGGGCGTGGAAGCCCAGACGCTTGCCAATACGTACCTGGCGCTGCACCACAATCTGGAGATCATCCCGGTGATCAACAAGATTGACCTGCCATCGGCCGAGCCGGACCGCATCAAGGAGCAGATCGAGCAGGTGATCGGGCTTGATTCCTCGGGGGCGATCCTGGCGAGCGCCAAGCAGGGCGCCGGCATTCACGAACTGCTGGAAGCGATCGTACACCTGGTGCCTCAGCCCAAGGGCGATCCGGATGCGCCGCTGCGCGCCCTGATCTTCGATTCCTGGTTTGATCCCTACCGCGGCGTGATCATCCTTTTCCGCGTGATGGATGGCCGGATCCGCGTGGGGCAGCGGATTCGACTGATGTCCGCGGGGAAGGTCAGCGAAGTGGAGGCGCTCGGCTACCAGTCGCCCAAGCCTGTTCCGTTGCAGGAACTCTCCGCGGGCGAGGTCGGGTATGTGTTCGCCAATATCAAGACGGTTTCCGACGCGCGCATCGGGGATACGATCACGGATGCCGAGAATCCCGCCGCCGAGGCGCTCCCCGGATTCGAGGAGATCAAGCCGATGGTGTTCGCGGGGCTCTATCCGGTGGAGTCGCATGAGCATGGCCTGCTGCGCGATGCGCTCGAAAAGCTTCGTCTCAACGACAGCGCGTTCAACTTCGAGCCGGAAAACTCGGCGGCGCTGGGATTCGGGTTCCGCTGCGGATTTCTGGGCCTGCTGCATCTGGAGATTGTGCAGGAACGGCTGGAACGCGAGTTCAATATCGACCTCATCACCACGGCTCCGGGCGTCCGCTACCGGGTGACGAAACTCGACGGGGAGGTGGTGGAGGTGGACAACCCCACGCGCTGGCCCGTGCAGGCCGAGATCAGGCAGATTGAAGAACCCATTATCGACGCCACCGTGATTACACGCGAGGAGTATCTGGGGGAGATCCTGAAGCTGCTTGAAGAAAAGCGGGGGGAGCAGAAGAAATTCGAGTACATCGGCACGGGCCGCGTAATGCTGAATTACGAGCTTCCGCTGAATGAAATCGTGCTTGACTTCTATGACCGGTTGAAATCCGCCTCGCGCGGCTACGCCTCTCTCGACTACCACCTGGCGGGCTACCGCGTGTCGCCGATGGTGAAACTGGACGTGCTGGTGGCGGGCGACCCCGTGGACGCGCTGTCGATGATCGTGCACCGCGACTTCGCGTATGACCGCGGCAAGGCGCTGATTGAACGGCTGCGCAAACTGATTCCCCGGCAGATGTTCGAAGTGGCGCTGCAGGCGGCGATCGGGAACAAGATCGTGGCGCGGGAAAACATCCCCGCGATTCGCAAGAACGTGCTCGCCAAGTGTTACGGCGGCGACATTACGCGCAAGAAGAAGCTGCTGGAAAAACAGAAGGAAGGAAAGCGGCGGATGAAGCGCGTGGGCCGGGTGGACATTCCACAGGAGGCGTTCCTGGCGGTGCTTCAGGTGACGAAGAAGGAATCCGAGGATTAGGCGCCATGCGAGTCTCCCTTGCTTCGATTTCGGTTTCCGGGTTCAAATCGATTGCGGAGGAGCAGACAATTGAGGTACGTCCGCTGACGATCCTGGCCGGGGCCAACAGTTCGGGCAAGTCGAGCATGATGCAGCCGCTTCTGCTCATGAAGCAGACTATTCTGGCGCCGTTCGATCCTGGTGGGTTGTTGCTCAACGGGCCGAATCTTGGTGTTCGGTCCGGATTGGAAATTATGGCTCTTGGCAGGGCGATCCGGCGCCGGGATTGGTTCCAGGTCCGGCTGGAACTTACAGATCAAAGTCGAATGGATCTGCAATTCGGTGATCTGTACGAATCGCAGATCACGGTGAAGATGTCTTCGTTCCAACCTGTGGAGAAACCGGAAGGAACGATTCTGAAGTATCACCGGTGCTTGCCCGTCCATGTGGTGGAGGGCTCAGAGGGCGAGGGTCTGTTCTATCAGCCGAAGCCGGCGCGACACTCTGCAAGCCTATTAGGGAGAATGATTCACCTTCCGGGATTGCGAGGCCGCCTGGACGGATTGTACGGAATCGCGGGTGTGAGCGGGACGATTGAGGGTACTTTTGAACATTATGTGGGCCGGTTGGTCAATCAGTGGCAGGAGGGAGACAGCCAAAGGTTGAGGGCTCTGGGGCTTGCCCTCGAATTCATAGGCCTCGCGCGCTCCGTGGAAGCAAAGATGTCTGGCAACGAGATTGAATTGTTCGTCAGCCGTAGACTGTCCGGGGAAGGTGACGTGGTTCCCTTGCGAAATGTGGGTCTTGGAGTGTCGCAAGTTCTGCCCATCCTGGTTGCGCTGCTTCACTCTGAGGAGGGCGACGTGTTGTACATCGAACAGCCGGAACTCCATCTCCACCCATTGGCCCAAATCCGCTTGACAAAGCTGATCGCGGATGCCGCCAACCGTGGTGTGCGGATCGTGGCCGAGACACATTCTTCGTTGATGCTCCGCGAGGTCCAGACCATGATCGCTCAGGGTGACTTGTCTCCGGAGATTGTCCGGCTGCACTGGTTTCAACGGGATCCGGGAAGCGGAGAGACAGCCGTCACGACAGCGGAAC